>NZ_JAPMOU010000040.1 GCF_028858535.1 Spartinivicinus poritis | reverse complement strand
CCATTATTAAATTCCTAGTCAAATTAAGTGAAATACTGTGACCAGGTATTTTACAGATTATTTACCATGATTGGTATGATTTAGGCAGACCCCTCATCGCTGCCAAGATCATCCGCTTTTTCATCATCAATGCGGTTTTGTTTTTTTAGCTCATCTGAAGCAATAATACTGTCGGCTGCAGCGGCAGCTGCTTTTTGTAAAGTAATTGGTGTTGCTGAGCCGTCCTCTTGGTTGCCAACAAGTTTTTCTTCAAGTTCTTTGGGTAGTGCTACTTTCACTTCTCGATGGGCAAAGTAAATACCATTTTCTTCTAGCGCTTCTTTAACCCGGCGATAGGCCTCACGACGAATGACCCATTGTTCTCCAGGCTTACAAGTGAACTTCATCCTGACAATAAGAGCCGATTCTTCGACACGTAATACCCCTTGGGACTTTAAAGGTAAAATCATATTGGGGCCCATTTCTTCATCTTCCATCATTTTTTGCCCCACTTTTTTGATAATTTTTCTTACTTTTTCAATGTCAGTATCATAGGGCAAGCGAAGCTCTAGCTTCATGGTAATCCAGTCGCGGCTTAAATTTTTAACAGTAGCAATTTCACTATACGGCAGGGTTTGTACAGCGCCTAAATGGTGTCTTAGTCGCATGGAGCGCACCGAAATATGTTCCACAGTGCCACGCAAACCGCCGGCTTCAATATATTCACCACGTCGAAAGGCATCGTCCCATAGGAAAAAAATACCAGAAATAATATCCTGCACCAATTTTTGGGCACCAAATCCAATGGCAATACCTACTACCCCAGCACCAGCGAGCAATGGGCCAATCTGTACACCTAGTGAGTGTAAAATTGAAATAATCACTGAAACCACAATGATGGCTAATAAAAAGGTACGCAACAAAGGTAACAGTGTTTCTACACGGCTGGCTCCAGCACCGCCCCCTTCGCCTTCCAAACTGCTTCCTTCTTCAGTCACTGGCTCTGGTAAGTGACGCTCAATGGCTGAATGAATAATTTCCCACAGAATATACGCTGTGAGTAGAGTAATAAGAATATCTAATCCAGCGGATATAATCCGTTGACCAAATTCTGTATTAATAATGGCTAGGGCACCAAATCCCCAGGCTTCTGCTAAAGCAACAATAGCAGTACCAAATAACAAGGTACGGAAGCCTGTTTGGATAATATGAATAAATTGATGTGATCGTTCTGGAAAGGTTCGGCTTTGTAGCCATTTAATGGTAACAAGCTTAGTGAGTAGTTTATGAAATAAACGATCTGCAATGGGAAATAGTAGGGTCAGCCACCAGGCTAAGTCTACTCGTCGATAGAGAGCTTCATTATCTAAAAAGAAATTAAATGCCCACACAAACCATAAAGCGGCAATCCATAAGGTAAACAGAAATGGCCAAACTTGGCTGAGTAGTTGCTTAGGCAAGGAGGTGAGTGTTGTTTGACAGGAGGTAACTGTTTCTGACTGTGTTGTAGACTGCTTGCCAGTACTATCTTCATCATCTGTAACTGGCGACACAGGTTGAGTTGCAGATGCGAGTGGTTGATCACTGAATAGGTTGGCAATTTGTTTCCGGTTTATCCAAGTAAAAAGTAACAAGATACCAGCTAAACTTAAGCCCATACAGGTAACCGTGAGAAAGCGCTGTAACTCAAGTGGCATGCCTAGTTCAAACCAGAGGTCTGATGTGTAAACCCCAAACACATACACGGCAGTAAACAGCAATACCCAATGGTGGAACTTGCGAGCATCATTACAATGTAAGGGTAATGGGCGAATGCCCTTACTATAAGGAGCAAACAGTGCTCTTGATAAAACGTATATCACTCTAAAATTGATCAGGGCAAAAAAGTAATTAAATAATGTTGACTCCATATCATTGGGTAGATCGAAAAAGATAACTACAGTGAGGCTTCCAGTGGCAGCAAAAAAACCAATACTGATCAAGTCAAATAAAGTTCTTAGGGAAAAATAGCCCAGTAAAGTGGTCCACTGGTGGGTTTCTTGAAGTGAGATACGTTGATTTAGCGCCTGCAATTTGCTCCCCATTAATTTTTCAGCCACCCAGCCAATCGCGCACATGGTTAAAAAGACGACCACTAGCCAGAGAATACCTGGCCATCCTTGATCGCCACTGGCTTTTAAGAATAAGCTGTAAAATATCACTCGGGCATCGTTGAGCTGTTGATGAAGTCGTTTTAATGAGGCTTTTAAACGCTGTTTTTGCTGAAACCCTGATAACACATTTTGTTTTTTTGCATCTGCTGCTGCCTGCGTTGATAAGCTTTTAATGAGTAGAGCGCGAGCTTGTTGGTCATCTAGTGGTGCAACATAATTTGACACTTGTTGTGGATTGCTGGGGCGGCTTTCATAAAGCTGATCAACCGTTTCTGAAGAGGCATTGGTCGAACTGGTTAAACTTCCTACCTCTGCTGCTGATCCCAGTTGAGTGATCACCACTAGCAGCATGATGCAAAGATACTGGGGTAGTCTACAATGCTGGATCATCATTAACCTCATCAGAAAAACACACTATAAAATAGTCTAACACTTTCAGGACTTGTTGACGTAAATGTTAACATGCCCCAAATAAAACGATTATTTTAGCTATTTTATGCCCCGTACTAAAAGGTAAAAGCCGTATGACAGAAGCCAGTAGTCAAAACCAATCGACAACTCAGCGATTTAGTTCGCTTGATAGTCTACGAGGGTTAGCGGTGTTGGGTATTTTGTTGATGAATATTCAATCATTCGGGCAGCATGATGCAGCTTATTTAAATCCACATGCGTTAGGTCTGTTGGCAGGGCTAGATATCTGGTTATGGAAAATTAGTTTTATCTTATTTAATGTAAAGTTTATTAGCTTGTTTGCCATGATGTTTGGTGCAGGGATTGTTTTGCAGACTCAGCGATTGGAAGCAAAACAAGTCAATGCATGGGAGATTCATAAGTGGCGAATGTTTTGGTTAGGCGTGTTTGGACTTATTCATGGCATTTTTATTTGGAGTGGTGATATTTTATTCACTTATGCTATCAGCGGTTTGTTAGTATTTTCATGTCGTCACTGGTCTGCTCATAAACTGTTAACAGTTGGTGTGACTATTATTTTGTTGGTATTGAGTTTGGATCATGCTACTTATACTGCACTTGATGAATCACCAACGGAGCTAGATGAGTGGATCAATGCTTATTGGCAGCCCACTGCTACAGCTATTGCAGAAGACCAGGCTACTTTTACTGGTGCTTACTCGTTACAACTGATGGCAAGACTGGACGAATTGTTGATTACCTACTTATACATGTGGGTTTTCATTATTCCAATAGTTGTTGGGTTAATGATGTTAGGCATGGCTTGTTTTAAAACGGGGGTTTTTACTGCAGAAGCAGCTAATCAAGTTTATATAGGGTTAATTTACTTGGCACTATTAGTAGGCTTACCCATTACGTTGGCCAGTTTGATTTATATCCAACTGGCCAACTGGGAACCTATAAGCACCTTAAGTATAGGCTATTTCTTGCTGAATATTGCTGCCCCATTAATGGCTTTTTGCTGGGCTGCTCCCTTGTTGATAAGTTATAAACTGAAAAGGGCTGGCTGGCTGCACCGTTATTTAATCCCAGTAGGTCAGTTAGCTTTTAGCAATTATTTGTTACAGTCATTAATTTGCACCTTATTTTTTTATGGCTTTGGTTTTTATGGTCAAGTTAGTCTAACGATATTATTTTTTATTGTGCTCATTGTATGGATTATCTTGTTTATTTGGTCAAACTGGTGGGTAAAGCATTTTTACTATGGCCCAGCTGAGTGGTTATGGCGCACTTTGGCTTATAGGAAGCGACAGCCATTTAAAAAGTGAAAATTTTTATTTTGACGATATCTATAGCCAAAGCGAATGCTTTTAGGAGCGGCCGTCGAGTGATGAAGCCCTATGAGTTTATGTTTTTATAAATGATTAGGTATCTATTGAGCTATATCAATCAATTGCTGACAAGTTAAGCATTATAGTAAAGTGGGCTCTTTTAAAGAGAGCCTTTGCAAGACCTCATTTACAAATTGCTGAATAATGCTTTATAGTAAAATCTCATTCTAACAATGGTTTAGAAGGACCTAAATAATGAAAATAAAATTATTTTTTATCGCTATTTCAGCCGCCGCTTTGGGGTACCAAAACGCTCATGCAACTGATGTATACTGTGTGGATTTACAACAACAGCAATGGCAGCAAACGGTTGATCAATCAGGAAATCCTGTTACGGTACAACAAACCGCTCAAACAGGAGAGGTTAATCAACAACAACATACTTATGTGAAACTACCTATACAGCAGTATCATCAAATTTCTCAGTATTGTCAGCCTGGCCAGTTTCCTCAGCCAGTTAACCAGCAAAGCGGTTTACCAGATGACTTATTTTTACTTGAGTTACCATCAGGACAAAGCATTTTAGCGCCAGGGCAAACTCAGCAGCATGGCCAGCGAGTGGTATACCGTGATTTTCAAATGGTAATTAGTTTACAAGTAAACCCAGGTAGAATGAATCGTGTCGCAGCAGATATTAACGACCGACACGCTCGTGAAATAAGCCGTCAGTTGTATGAAATTAACTTTAATCTGGAAAAAGTGCTAAAAACCGTATCTGAAATTGATTATACCCAACAGGATATGGTTAACCAGTTAAGTGACATTGAGCACCAATTACAAAGCAATTAGAAAGAAATACCTACCTCACCCCAAAAACTGTTTATCATTCTTTGATGAGCAGTTTTTTTGATTTTCGTCATTAATAAAAAACCGGATAGCTACTATTAAATAAACTATCCGGTTAATTTTTATAGGCTAGGTTAAATTAGCACTTTCTAAACATTAAACCATAACGATGAGTTAGCTTACCATCGATAGTGTCAGTAGTAATTAAGCCGCTGCTTCTTCTAGCCCGCTTATTATCTACTTTAATTTCAGTCTTAATAACAACTGGTGCAGTAGCATTACAAGATGACCAAACCAAGCTGTTGATGCCTAAGCGGTCACTGATGGTATAATCTTTAGAAATAGGGCCTTTAAAGGTAGAACGGAGTGCAGCTTCTCTTGGGTTGCCTGCAAAGAAATAAGTCGACTTTTGCATTGCTTCAACGTTGCGGTCAAGGTCAGCATAGCCACGATAGTTGACATCAGCTATTGTGTAAGCATAGCCATTAGGAATTTTGAGCACGACAGTTAAGTTACAAACCTTACGATTTTCTCGTCTTGGAATTCCTGGCCCAGCTTCAGCAATATATTCATCAAAGCCTAGAACGAAAGACTTTCCATCGGGTGCAACAGTGCTGGAAACCGTGCCATTTGGACAGCCAGTGCCGGAGCTTTGGATGCTTTTAATAGTGACTTGAGCTAAATCTAAATGAACTGAATCATCAACAATGGTTGCTGCAGAAACCGCTGAAGATGTAGCTGCAGTCATTAAACAAACAGCAGAAGCTAAAAGCGTTTTTTTTAATTGGGTCATTGAAATCTCCATTTCCCGTTAGTAATTCGGCATGTTAGCAACCAACTGCTAATCCCAAACAAGGGTAAAACTAGTACGCATAAGCCGAAAGCTAATGTTATAAAGTTATTAATTATTATCCTGTACTGCGTACTCAGGGGTAATTGGCAGGATAATGGTACCTAATTAAAATGATGATTAAAACCAATAAATAAATTTTTTTTGTAAATATTTTAAAAAATAAATAGGTGAGTAATAACTATTTTTATGAGTAATAATTTACTTTGATTTAAAGGTTTACTTGTTAAGGGTTAAATGAGTTGGAATATATACCAACTGTTTGGTTATATAAAATGGGAGCAGACTATAAACTATTTATTTAGCGATCGTTAATAAATAATTTGACGTAATTTGCATTTTATCTGCTTAATTAGAAGCATTAATTAATAAAATATTTAAATCAAACTAACTCTTTTATTTTGACTTTAATTAATGGCATCTATTGTTAATTGTTGAGTACTGTCGTGTCACTTTAAATAATTTCTATCAGTGAAGTCTTAAAAGAGGGTGTGCTATTGGGGGTAACTATCATCAGTAAAGGGCAGTGCTAGAAGGAGCTGCTTATGGTATTTACTGATATGGTTATCTTGATAACTCAGCAAAAACACAAGAGCAGATTTGAAAAACTATCGCATATTTTATGGCATTATCCATATCATATTATTTTGTTGCTTAACCACCTTCATAAAATCCAGCTTTATTGAAGGCTAGAGTAGTATTGTTGGCGATTATTAGCGGCTACTATCACGATAAGTCTGTACCAACTTGTGGGTACCTGAACTGATAATGAGATTTTTAGGTGTTTTGTTTGATTGTTAGGCATTTTGTGGGTTGATGGTGACTGTTGTTTACTAAGCATTGACTTGACTTCTTTTTTCTGTAAATAGTTTTAACTGAGAAATAGCCTAAACTGTTAGAAATAAATGCGTACATCTGCCTGTTAAAGTACAACGCAAGGAATGCGCCATGTCTGATCGATTAGCCACATTGAATGTTACTAAGAATGATGAGATTAGCAGGATAGTCACAAGTGATGACAGCTATTTAGCTCAGTTGGATGCAGCTGATGATGACGAAAAATTTACCTTAGTCAGGCAATGGATTGACCATGAGCCGCTGGCTTTTTTTCAAGCGTTACGTGATCACAGACCTATTCTTGTTACCCCTAAAGCCACGTTAGTGGCTCGTTTAGATGATTGTGTAGAGGTGCTGAATCAACCCAAGGTTTTTACGGTGGCCTTGTATGAGCCGAAAATGGACAATTATTTAATGTCCCATGACGATGATGCTTTCCACACCCGTGAAAAATCGATAATGCAAGGCTTTTTGAATCGAAATGATTTACCGCGAGTGCGCACCATGGTAAGAGAAACTTGCATTGATTTATTGAGTCAGGCTGCGGGTAATATGGAGTTAGTCGGTAGTTATTGTCGGATGGTGCCTGCAACGTTAGTACAAAATTATTTTGGTTTAACTGGGGTTGAGCGTGAAGATTTGATTGAGTGGTCTTACTGGAACCAGGCAGATACCTTTTATAATCAACCTTTTGATAATCACACTGAGGATCAGCGCAACTATATTCGAGAGCAACATGAAAGAACGGGTACCGCTTTAGCTAAATATATTACGGAGCTAATGGTACGCCGTGTGTTGGCGGTTAAATCTGAGCAAGCAACTAATATTATTTTTGCCCTTTGGTATGGGCTACGTAAATTAGTAAGGCACTTGATGGGCGAAAAACCAGAAGTGTTAAATGATGATATTGTGACGCGAATGATTCGAAGTCACTTTGCCGATACGGTTGAATTTGACTTACAGCGGGTTGGGGTTAATGCAGGTGGTTTGTTAATTGGAGCTATTGAAACCACATCACAAGCCGTGGCTCAGTCGGTTCAATACATGTTAGACCATCCTGAGTGGTTAGCAAAAGCTAAAAGTATGGCCACACAAACAGACACGACGGCGTTTGATGATATTGTTTGGGAAACCTTACGTTTCGTACCAATCTCACTGTATTTATTTAGGCAGGCTGCGACAGAAGCTGTCATTGCACGAGGGACTGATCGTGAGACAACCATTCCAGCAGGTGCTTATGTCTTAGCTGTCACCCAGTCGGCGATGTTTGATGAACGGGCATTTGATGACCCAGAGACGTTTAAACCAGGTCGAAATTGGTATCATCAATTTCACTTTGGTTATGGTGAGCATCAATGTTTGGGGAGATATGTGGGGGCTGAAATGATTCCTGAAATGGTCAGACAAGTCATATTACTTGATGGACTACAGGCTGAAGGACGAATTGATTATGAGGGAGGGCATTTACCACAAAAATATCAGGTTGCTTGGTCTGATTAGTGTTGATAAGAGCAGGTAATAGCAGCCCTTTTATCTCGTTATGGGCTGCATGGAAGAGAGCTTATTATTTGAAGTAGCTATGTTTATTGTGTGTTAATTGACTGCTGTGGATTGGTTAGTATGTTCATGGCTGACTTCGCTTGGTTCGTTACAAGGATAGGCTACTGTTTGTATATGAGAAAATGAAGAAGATTTTTTTAATAAAGGAGTTAGTAATAAGCTATTGGAATGAAATGTAAACGCTAACATGTTCAACATCACGCTCAACTGCCTGCTTGATTATGGCAATACACATAACTTTTAGCTTAAAGTGTATTCTAACTAGCTATAATATAGTGAGTGTAATTACAGACACAGAGTTTCTAAAGCCAAGCACAATGATATGTGTTGTATAAAAGGTAAAATAATTAAGTATTGTTATAGGTATCTTGTTGTTTCATTTTTCACAACCATTACCTTGGCTGAAGAGCGTTGTGATCAAATCAGGTATGCTGGAGCTAGCGAGTGGATACCAATATCCTATGTAGATGATGCAGGGGTATATGTTGGCTTGATGTATGATATTATGCTTCAGGTATCAAAGTCGCTGAATATAAAACTGTTTTCTTCTCCTGTACATCCTTGGACAAGAGTTGTTGATCAATTGAAAAAACATAAAATAGATGCAATTTTTGGGGCTTATTATAATAATGAGCGAGCTCGATTGTTTGTTTATAGTGCCCCTATTGTTACTGAACCGATAAAAATTTTTGTCCATAAAAATAATCAATTTATTTTTAATACTTTACAAGACTTAATTGGTAAGCGTGGTATTAGACCATTTGGTGGCAGTTATGGCGATCAGTTTGATCATTTTGATAAACAATACCTTCATCTTGGCAGAATTAAAAGCCATCAGTTAATGATGAAGATGATCGAGAAAGGGAGAGCTGATTATGTAGTTCTTGCTGAGTTTGATGGTATTGCAACAGCTAAAAAAATGGGGCTAAGTGATTTGATTGTTCCTCTAGATCAAGAGGTTGCAAAACTTGATGTTTATATTTTGTTTTCTAAACAGTCTGCTTGTTTAAGTAAACTTAAGCCCTTAAATGATAAGTTAGCCGAGCTGAAGCGTAATGGTGAAGTTGCTAGGCTATATCAATATTATTTGCATGGCATTCAATAAAAGACGATTTTAAAGGGTACTTTTAGCTGTATTCTTACTCGCAGCTTGGCGCGCTCAGTTCTAAGCCTTTTTTAAGGAATTTTCTCACTAGCTCCTGATATTTTCTACTGTGTTTGAAGTTTTCAATAGCTGTGCTAAGTGGCTCTACTAAATTAGCGCGCCTCTTATTTAAGTAAATATATAAGTTAACTTTTAGTTCTGGTTTAACTTCTATTTTTAAATTATTCAAGCACGAGATTTTTTTATAATAATAAGCAACTGCGATAGGTAGTACAGCAACATGAAGACGTTTGCGACGGAGTAATTCAATTAACTGTTCATAGTGCTTGACCCTAACCACTTTGATGTTACTGAGTGACTCTGCCGCAATGGGCATGCCAGTAATTACGCCAATACGATAGCTGGAAAGTTCTTCATATTTAATGTCATCAAAGCTGACATAAGCCATAAAAAAGGAAAAGTAACTGGGTGTTACTTTGAGTAACTCGGGATAGCTGGCCTTATCTATATCTGATAGCAGCACAAAGTCACCATCAATTTTGCCTCTATTGGCTTCTAATAATGCTCGCTCAGCTGGAAGGCTAATAATTTTTAATTGACAATTAAGCATTTCAAATATGAGTTGTAGATATTGATCAACCAAGCCATCTCTTAAGCGGGTATGATAAGGCTCTGATAATTGGCCACCTAATAATACATCGTCTTCGGTGCAGAGTGGATTTAGGCTTTTTGCCTGACTGTTGTTGCTAAAGAAGAGAAAGCTTACATATATAAATGACGTGAAAACTAATTTAGTTAAATTCAAATAAGGTGGCAACTTGAGCGGTTTTTGATGGGGGCGATTGATTGAAGATAATGTATTCATTACCAGTTTTTAACCTCAAAGCCGACAATAAGGCCTTTTGTATCGTATTTTAATCTTGCTGTTTGATATTTCTTTTTCTGTACAATATGAGCTAATTTTTTTAGTGTATAAAAAGGGGTGTCGGTAATTAAATTATTAACTAACCAGGTCGGTAGGTTGCCACCTGGCTCTGCATGGTGCTGCCAGGTGACTTGAATTTTGTTTTTAGTTAAAGGCTCTATCAGATAAAAGCCTTTAGACTTTTTAATACGAACTAATTTTGATTTGTTGATTTTTTTACAGACGGCTTTTTTATTGTTATGACAAAAGTCAGGTGCAGCACGTAGCTGAATGGTGATTGCTTTTGTTGAAGGTGATTGGCTTAGCTTTGCATGTAAGATAATATCTCGGTTTTTTGAGGGAAAAGGAAAGTCATTCACTTGATAAACAAAACGCTCGTGAAAGTTAATGGACTGGATAAGCGTTGGCTGAGAACATTGGAATACCCATTGTGGGCAGGCACTAATATCATCTAATACTCCAATAAGACTTGCTAAGCTGGTATTGATAGTGGTTACACCTTTAAATTCGTGAATTTTAGAGCCTGGTATTACTCTGGTGTAAACTTTTACTCCTTCTTTGTTTTTAACCTGTTGCCATTTATTGGCCGATGAAGCATTTGCTAAGGTTAACAATAAAATAGCAAGTGTTATAGTCAATGAGAGGGGTGTTTTATTATAATTCATTATTACTTAAATACCTTCAGCAAAACGGGATAGAAACTGTTGGTCATCTTTTTGAATATCTTTAAATTGCAACCCCAGCTGAAAATCATAGGTTCTAATGATAATATGCCTGACTTCTGCTTTAGCATAAATAGTTAGCTTATTTCCCTGGTAATTCACTTTGATCATAATAGGGAGCAGTTGTAGTTTTTTAAAGCAGAATATTGATTGTAAAAGTGCGCCTTGTGCTGAAACATTGACAGTGGTTGCAGGTACCACTTTATCTTGAGAAGTATCTTTTATCAGAGCTTTCCACTTAATAGGTCTGCGGGGATAGCGGCGCTTTTGTTCACTGTCGTCTTCTAATAATTCTTCAATGTTCACTCTATATTCCCCTCACATTAGCTATGGTAGGCCCTACTAAACTCATTAGACTGCTTGGCTGCAGTAGCCTGATGTTTGGGTGATTCTGTTTAAGCATAGTTCATCATTACTCATTTGCAGGAATGATCTTACAGGTAAGATATTGACATATTATGTCTTTCATGGTGAAATGAGGCTTCATCAGGCATTAGCCCTTTAAAGAGGGGGGCTGTTTGAGTAGTAAAGAATAGGGTTGATAGTCTTATTTGAGTATCTCAAGTTCATCATTATTGAGGCAGTGATATGAAAGATGTTATTGATATTGGCATGACCAATGAAGAAAAACAGTGGGGAATGTTTTGTCATGTGGCTGCATTTGTTGGTTTTCTGATTCCATTTGGTAGTATCCTTGGACCACTTGTTATTTGGCTCATGAAAAAGGATGAGTTTGGTTTTGTGGATCACCAGGGTAAAGAAGCAATAAACTTTCAAATTACCATGTTGATTGCTTTTGGAGTATTACTGATACTCAGTTGGGTGTTGATCGGATTATTATTGTTGCCAATATTATTTATTTTTGGACTGGTTGTAACAATAGTTGCGATAATTAAGTCTTCTAAAGGAGAACGTTATCGTTACCCACTCACTATTCGTTTGATTAAATAGTATACTTTTCTTTTAACCCGGTAGGTTTCATTAAGTCAGTCATTGTATATGGCTGACTTTTTGGTATTCGATTTTCCCTTAAATTTGAAGTGTTAAAAAGTAATTCATACGACAGCATGTTTATGGCTGCTTTAATAGTTAATTAACAAAAAAACCTCTAGCTGATTACAACTTTATTAAACTTGTCGCCAAGTGGGCGGAAAATAATTGCCACCTGAATTTTGCTAATATTTTGAATTTACTCAATATTGGTTTATGGAACAGCTATTGCTTATACATATTGTGACTTATATTAATATTCAACTTGATGCCTCGTAGTGACAGGTAGGGTTATTAACCAATTTGAAGGGATAGTTGTTTGCTTAGAAAGGGAATACACATATTATTTACTTGTCCAAACACTCAACTGCTATAGCCGAATTAAATAATACCCTATGTGTAGGGTACAGTAATATTTGTTACGTTGACAACATGTGATGCCCATAACCAGGGGAGGTACTCAATGGGATTTAATACCGCACTCAGTGGCTTAAGGGCGGCCAGCTCAGATTTAGATGTGATTGGTAATAACATCGCCAATGGAGGCACTGTTGGTTTTAAGCGATCTCGCGCTGAGTTTCATGATTTATACTCTCAAGCAATGCTAGGGGGAGGTAATAGTAAGGCAGGTAATGGTGTTTTTGTGCAGACGGTTGCTCAGCAGTTTAATCAGGGGAATATTAGATCAACAGATCGTAACTTAGATATGGTCATTAATGGTGGTGGATTTTTTGTTACAAAAAATCCACATGGCCTTGCTTATACTAGACAAGGTATTTTTAGTCTGAATAAAGACGGTTATATAGTGACAAATACAGGAGATTTTTTACAAGGCTTTGTTGCAGATGCTTCTGGCGTTATTATTCCAGGAGCATTATCTGATTTACAAATTAATGCTCAATATCTCGATCCTCGTCAAACCAGTGGGGTGGATATTGATTTTAATTTAGATTCCAGAGAGACAGTATTAGCTAGAAGGGGAAGTTTAACGGTATCGAATAACACAGCTGTTGTTGCCAATGCTCAGCTAGCCAATACCAATGGCTATAGTACCGGTAGTTTTATTTTACAAGATATTTCGCAATCACCAGCTGTTACAGTAGCGACTTTAAATGTACCAAGTGCTGCGAATATGCAGGCCAGTACTATTGCTAGTGAATTAGTTAGTAATGGTGAACAATATGGGATAATGAGTGCTTCTGCCAATACTCGGGTAAAAGTGGATGCGACTAACCTTGCTGCATTGCTTGGTTCTTCGGCACCTGCAGGTGCTTCTATTAGTATTAATAATCAAGCAATTGCTTTAAGTTCTGTGAATAGTATAAATGAACTTGCAATTGCTATATCTAATTTAACGGGCGTTAACGCACAAATTGACTCATCTGCACCTAATGAAATCAGAGTATACAACAATACCGGTGATAATATTTCTATTACGTTAAATAACACGGGAACTAACGTGGCTGTTCAGGGAGCAACAGGTGCTGCTTTTACCAATGCGGGTGCAGCTGTCAATGTAGCCGATGGAGCGACATCGACTGTGGGTGGGGAAGTCACAATGCAGCTTGAAAATAATCTGCAAATAGCGGCAGCTCCTGCGCCAGCGACTTTACCAAATATCTTTACCATTCCACTAACCTATACCCCTTTTGCTGAAAATGAGTTTGATCCGAATAAACCTGCTACCTATAACCATGCTACCCAAGTACAAATTTTTGATAGTTTGGGTAATCCTCACACACTGACATCCTATTTTGTAAAGGAAGAGGCAAACCCATTAACGCCCAATGCGTCTGATTGGAGCATGTATTTATTGATTGATGGAGAAGATATTGGAGACCCTGTTGCGAGTGGTGGGGCAGCCACTCGAGCCAGGTTTTCCGTGCAATTTGACCGGGATGGTAATTTATTGAGTTCTAACCCCATTGTGATTACCAACTGGGTACCTTTAGATAGCAATGGTAACCCTATCAATGCATTACAACCAATCAATGTTTCTGCTGGAGGCAATATATTACCGTTGCCAGACCCTCCTACCAGCTCTAACTTTGTTTTTAATATTGCTGACTCAACTCAGTTTGGCAGTCTTTTTGCCATTGAAAGTTTATCGCAAAACGGTTACAGCGTCGGGCGAATGACTGATCTGAGTGTGAGTGAAACTGGAATTATATTCGGGCGCTATTCCAACGGGCAAAATACTACGTTAGGCCAAGTGGCGTTAGCTAATTTCGCTAACTCGCAGGGTTTACAGCCCATTGGAAAAACAGCCTGGATGGAGACATTTGACTCAGGTGTGCCTGTGGTGGGCACTCCAAACACTGGTACTTTAGGTAGTTTGAGAGCTGGCTCCTTGGAAGAAGCTAATGTGGATGTGGCAGAAGAGTTAGTGGGATTGATCATTGCCCAGCGTAACTATCAAGCTAATGCAAAAACCATTGAAACAGAAGATACTGTGACTCAGACAATAATTAACTTACGTTAATAAATTTTAATATAAAGAGTTCATAGCATACTTATAAAACAGGGGAGGTGGATATCCCCTGGTAAACCCTTACCCCATCTGCTTAATCATCAATAATGGATAACCCATCCAGGTTGTGCTTCATATTTTCAACAACGCAAGTGGCACCGATTTTTTCAATAGCAGCTTTATACTGATCGGCTTCGACTGCTGTCAGATTCTCTTTGATTGTATAAGGAATTGATTTAAAGATAGTCTTTGCTTTGTCATGGGAAATTTTAAATAGTTTAGCAAAGTCTGTTTCCACATAGTACTGACCTTTACTGCCTGTTGCATAGCCAGTTAGTTTTACTCTGAACTGATTAGTTGTCATGTTATGTCTGTACTTCTATTCGTGTTTTAAGAGCATTTAAAAAACATAGCCTAATATAAATAGTATTGGCTAAAAGGCAATAAGGAATTCTATTTGTCACGTTGGTAGCCGCTTGAATAAAAAGTGCGGAAAGGCCTTATTGTTGGACAGTATTAGAGGTACTCATAAGCAAGGGATTGCTGAATATGACCATGTGTCTTGAAATGACGACGCTAGGTAGACAACACATTGAGGCTGTTTTGGGTTATCCGCCTTTAATCTGGCGAGTATTAGCGCCTGATGAGCCTGGGTATTTCTGGTATGAAGTCGGCCAATTTACCCAGCTGATGAATTTTCCTCAGCATAATCAACTAGTTGATGATACAGCACCAGCACCAGACTTTGACTATGCTGAGGGAGAAGGCGTTCGTGAGCAGTTTGGTAAAGCATGGCATGGTTTACATTATTTACTTACCCGCTCAGTATGGGGAGGAAAGCCGCCAATGAACTTTATCATTAATGGAGGGATACCTGTGCCAGAAACAGATACTGGCTATGGCCCTGTAAGAATGTTTGATGAATGTCAAACCCAGACGATTGCGACAGCGATCAGCAAGGTTGATCAGGTTGACTTATTTGGAGGGTTTGATTGCCAGGAATGGATGGCTTTAGCAATCTATCCCGTAGAGTGGGAAAACTGGGGGAGAGATAAATCGATAGTCTATTTACGTAATTATTTAATGAAATTGCAATCATTTATTTTTAATGCCGCTGAACATAATGTTGGTCTAGTGATGTACGTTTCTTAATGTATTACAAATTATTATCCTCTTCGCTTCTTCATCTTCAGTGTTTATTTGAACTTAACACTTCATTGAATGAAAATTAAAATATTATTTTAAATAAATTTTAATGTATCTTTGTTTAATATGGTTTTTAACTGAATATGCATGATTTTTTGTTGGTCAACCATAATGCAAATACTCTTTTACTTTGGTTATATCTTTCACAAATCCCAAAATAGGCAATATTTGTGGGCTAAGTTTGTTTTTTGTTTACCAGTATTGTAATAGTGATTTCGCTATGCTGGCCTAACATGTTAGGATCAGGAGACTATTGCAGTGAGTACTGTTACTCTTCGTCAACCCACACATTGGATAAGTGTTACCCTACTTTGTATATTATTTTGGGCGCTTTTTTCATTCTTACGACACTGGCGCAGGCTAACCCGGTTTCTCTCAATAAGCCTGTTTGGGTTTCTTCTGTTGAAAGCTATCAATTGGATGCACGCTTTGCAGTGGAGGGTAGGCTTGATACTCGTTGGTCCAGTCAGTTTACCGATGGTCATTGGATAACGATTGACTTAGGCAACTCTTTGCCGATCAAACAGGAAAACGAGAATCAGTGATTGATTTTTTAAAGTCGCTATAGAATAGGAGGGGTAGCCTATATAGTCAATGATTAGTACCAGCATATCCGGTGCTGATCAACTATACTGAAACACCACCACTTTTGTCATTTATATTGCTACAGTGTCAATGAGTATCAAAAGGTGTTGTTGTGTTTGCAGTCAGTTGGTCGTAATAGGACTGTTTTGGTTTGGTAATATACTAGAGTCCGCTGCGGCAGACTCAAAACTGACCGTCACATGTGTTAGTACTGTATATGAGCCTTTTGTCATTGAACAGGAAGGTAATATTAAGGGCATTGATATTGACGTGGTAGCAGCCATTGGTAAAAGGATTAATATTAACTTTAAATTTGCGCTAAAACCGTGGAAGCGAATCGGTAAAAGGGTTAAGCAAGGAAAGGAAGATTGTGTTATTGCCTATTTTAAGACCCCAGACCGTGAGCCTTATCTATATTATACCCGAATGCCAATCCATATTACTCAATATACTTTATTTGTCCACAAGGAAAATCGCTTTACTTACAGCTCTCTCAAAGACTTGTATGAACGATCAATAGCGGTTAATCGAGGCTTTAAAACTACTCCTGCATTTGCTTTAGCAGTGGCAGAGCAAAAAATACGTCAGGTGGATGTGAGAGAAGATGCTCAAAGTTTTGGGTTGTTAAAAAGAAAACGAATAGATGCGGTGTTAACCAACTATCATGTTGGCAGTTATATGGTAAAACAACATGGCTATGATCAGATTATCCCTATTAATCCTCCACTAAGCTCAACGCCTGCTTATGTTGTATTTGCTAAGAAAGACCACTTAAATGCTATTATTCCCTTGTTTGACTCAGCCTTGTTTAGTATTTTGCAGGACGGCACTTATCAAACAATATTTTCACAGTATATTCACTATTAGATTCTTATGAAGAAAAACAAACAGTTGGTGACAGTGGGTAGCTATACCGATGCCATTCAAGCACATTTAGTACGAGGCAAGCTAGAGGCAGAAGGAATTTTCGCAACGGTAGCACACGAGCATCATATTTGGGCTAATTGGTTTCTGTCTATTGCGCTAGGAGGGGTTAAAGTTCAAGTACCTGCTGATCAAGCTGAACAAGCAAAGCAAATTTTGGCCGATTTAGCGAGTGGCCAATACGCTATTGAAGATGAATTTAAAATTCACTGTCCCAAATGTAATAGTGTTCAGGTAGAAGAGCAGCGTACACGCTGGAAAATAGCTTTTTTAGGTCTGTCTATTTTCCATATCCCATTACCTTATCGTAGAGGCAAATTGAAGTGTCGTGACTGCGGTAATAATTGGATTCTTAATGATTCTACAGGTCAACAAAAAAGTGAAGAGGAAAACGACTGACTACCAGGGCATACTTAAATATATTTTAATTCGGTTATCTAAGTTAAGTCCGTTAGGGTCATATATTTCTGGGAAGTGCTTCATTATTAAGCGCTTTACGTGCCCTTGTTCAGAGTAGTCCTTGATAGCTTGCTCTAAGGTAGGCTTTAGGTGCTCAAATGATTTAGCTAAATAAAAACGAAAGTCACGAGGGTAGATAAATACGAGTTTTTTTTCAATATCCAGGTAGTTATGTTTTTTGTGTTCAGGCCCTATCTCAAATGCGGCTCGGGAGAAATAATCAATACCTCTTTTCCCTGAGTGCAACATTAAATAAAGATCTGGATCGATGCTGCCATCTTTTTCTTTAAAAGGCAGCCCGTTATGATGCCATATTTTGGTATCAGACCAGCCGAAACCAAACCCACCCACAAGTTTGGAGTGTCTGAAGTCTTCCAGAGTTTGGATATCGTTAAATTTATGTTGAGTTCCTTGACGAATAAAAAAGATACGATATCCTTTAAGTCCTAGTGTTAAGGGCGCATCAACATACTGAAACAGTCCATCATACTTTGGATTTTGGCCACGCCACATCAGTGAAATAACTTCATTTTGAGCTAACATGGCCATTAAACGTTTTTGATTGTATTGCTCAGATAATTTAGTAATAGACACCTGATGGCCAGCATGTTGTAAAGAGCTTATGAGTAACTCATGAAAATAAGCTGAGTTTCTTCCACCATAAATAGTAAGATTAATTTCTTTTGCATTAGAGTACGCTGAGTAAGGAGTAAATAAGAGTATGACAACTAATAAAAAGTGCTGGCTGATTATGTGATGACGGTTAGTACTGAAGAAAGTCATGAGGATTACTTTGCTAATTAGTGATTAAAAAAGAGTCAGCGACTTCTAATCAGCCTAGCATTGTAAAAGGATGGCGCTTACATATTATAATAACTATTTTTAATGTTGTTGGGGTGTTTTTGACCAGTAGCTAATAAAAAGTACTGTAACTACTGGTTCAAGTATCTGCCAAGAGTGTAGCTTAACGATCAAATAACTCTAGTCGCCAGCTGTCGATATAACCAACTTCTTTACTTAACATGTCTTTGACATACAATGACCAGGTGCCGCCTTGTTGTAAATCTGCTAATAGAATATCGTAGGACTGTTTGAGGTTCTCAGTAGTATCACCTGCTGAAAAAGGTTTAAGTAAGTGACGTTTATTATCAGGGCTAATTAAGTATATTGATAAATCTCCCACTGCGGTATGTTTAATATCAACGGTTACTCTGGCACGAATCACGGTATTACCTAAACCTATATTGATATGGCTTTTTACACCATCAAAATCTCGATCAGGGATGTTATAGTCAGTTGTATTTTCTAAGTTTTTCACTCGCATTTCATATTGCCCAACCAACGATACTTGTTGGTAAGCGGCCCTACCATGTAGCATTAAATAATAAGTACCAGCCTTGGGCTTATCAATAACACAAGCTTCGTTATTATCTGTTTTAGTTGCTTGACAGTCCCAAATATGGCGAGTCGGCATTTGTTTATGCTTCACATATAAATTCGCGTTACCAGTGCCTCCCCAGCTGATAAACTGTAAATTATGCATACCAAAAGGCACATTAAGCTTGTAGTAACGCTTTTGGTCTTGTTTGCCTGTTAAATCAGGCATGATTTTGCCATTAGCCAAGGTAAATACTTCATCATTTGGCGATACACAACTGGCATTTACGCCCACTTTCGCAAAGGCTGCCTCTACCTGGTCAGCATTATAAGTCAGGTCCTTAGCAGCAGTGACTACGCCGCAACCACCCTCATTAAAGTCAGTTGAGCGACGCCAGTAAAGCTGATTGGCTTTAACAAATACTTCAAATGCTTTATGAGTATTCCAGCCAGGTGTTGTGGCAAGTAAATAAAAAGCTTTATTAAATACACCAGAGCTGTAGTGGACATCCAAGCCTTTACGGTAATCTTTGGTATGGCCTATGGAGCGTTTGTCTTTCGTGGGGTCATCAAAATAGCGCAGTGCTCCTGACCTTTTAAAAATATCTGACCCTACCATCCAGTCATTGCTGCCTTTCATGTAATACTCAGCGGCTTCACCTGCAATATCAGAAAATGATTCATTTATTCCCCCTGATTGATAGCGATAAATAAGATTAGAATGTTGCTCGGTAAAACCATGGGATACTTCATGAGATACTACATCTAAGCTTACGAGAGGATAAAACAGGTTGCGTCCATCGCCAAAGGTCATTTGTTTGCCATCCCAAAAAGCATTTTCATATCCATTACTATAATGGACACGCATTTTTAATTTAAAGGAGAGGGGGGAGCTATTAAACCATTCGTTATACATAGCAAATACGACACTACCAAAATAATGTGCGTCATTAAGGGGAGAATAGGCACCATTAATAGGTTTTACAGTATTTCTTGGACATTCAAATTGATGTATTACTCCTCCTGAGCGCTTATGGTTGAGATTAATGGTTTCTACATGTTTATTAGACATCTGGCAATCATCAGTTACGACTAAAAAACCATAATCAATACCGTATTCATATAAGCCTGTTTTTTCGTTACCACCTGGGCCTGTTGCCTGGCCGTGGGTCAGACCCTCCCAGGAATCAATGACCTCGCCACTGACTGCATCAATAATGTAATGAGGACGTTTAGGCTGAGGGTCATGGCTAACGAAGGAGACTCTAAACACCAGGCGAGCAGTCCCCGATTTATCTTGATAGATAAATGGCTTGATTGACTGGTTTTCAAGGGCTGCTACTTTGTTGTTAGGGATATTGGCTGTCTGAATAGCTAATTGCAGGGCCTCGGTAGCTGATAACTGAGTGATAGGGTTGGGAATATCTGCGGCAATGCCTTCTAATAAGTAGCCACTAATATTAATGAGTTCCCCATTAGCATTCAGCTCAGCTGTAATATTAGTATCCCAGACAGGAATGTCATGGAATTGTTGCTGAAAACGCAATTTTCGATGGGATTTGGCAATGTTGACTGAGCGAATAAGTTGTATGTTTTCATCTTCAGGTAGGTTTAGAAGCTGCTGAATTGTTTGGTTTGACTCTGTTGGTGTCAAGTTAATTAAGATCATATCAGCAGACCAACAGGTGAGACATAGCGATAAACTTGTAAAAAATATTGAAGGTTTTCCTGTGAAAAGCTTTATCAAAGAAGGCATTGGTAGCATGTTAATCTCCTCCATGAGCAGGTAAGCCTGTTTTTATCCTATTTAAAATCATTTAGATAAATGTAAAAGGTTTTGACGGCTTACCAGTTGCTATGCAAAGAGACTTTAGTTGGTCATTTAAAGGTCTGCTATACCAAAATGAGGTAAGAAGTGATTTTTTTATTCAGTTTATCAAGTATTTTATGATGAGATGTAAAATATTCTTAAAATTAGACCATCCTAACATATTGGTATTTAAATTGACGGGATTTAGCTTATTATACAAAAAGAGTTTCAGGTATTGTGATTTATTATATTTTGAGTCTAGAAAAAAGGTGTAGTGGATAATATGTAAAATTTAGTAACAGTTTGCCTGGGGTTTTTATTTGTCGTTGATAATGAATATACGCTTATATATAAGTGTATTGTTAGGGTGTTGATGGCAGAAAATTATTTTTCATTCTGTTTATAGCCCATATATGAAATCGCAAATGCTTGGTTGTTATGCACTATATTTTATATGGGTTATTTATAAGCAATTATTTTTGTGACCAGGTCATGTTTTCCACATTAGGGAGTTGAACTAGTAACAAAGATTCAAAATAATAGTGTGTAGGGTCAACCTATAACAAAGAAGTGCTTTGAGTACTTTCTATAACATAGATAACGCAATAAATACTACATATAGCACAATTGCTAGCCCATGAGAGTAACGGACCAATTGTAGTATGCGAATAAATTTACGCAAGGGAACCAAGCTATGCCAACTGTGAGCTTACACAATTCTGCTTTAGACAGATCAGCGACTGCAGATATTGATGCCAGTATTGACAGCTTTCAAGAAGCGCCAGCTACTGAGAGTTTTCAGGATAATTTACAAGATAACTTGCAAGATAGTTTGCAGGTTGATGCAGATACTCAAGATATCAGTAAAGTAGTAAATTTTCATATACGCTCACAACTTAACTCCAGTATTTTAACTGGAAAACAAGAAGTCAACAGTCCGATTGACACCTTCTTAGAAAATATGTCCCAATGGCTGGCAAATGACATAAGTGCTGGCCTTAAATATATCTATCAACAGTATAAGGCTGAGCAGCAATCAGCTGCAAAAGAAGAGCCTGCCCAGAATTTAGAAGCAGAAGTTTCACAGTTAGTCGCACAACAAAGCGCTAAATTAACTGGTTTAATCGCTGAGTTAGAAAACCGTTTTAGTGAAGTTCATGAAAGTTTACGTTATTTTGAAGTCATTAGTTTAACTAATGAAGATAAAGAAAAAGAACAAATAAAAATTAATAAATTAAAAAAATCCATTCAGGAACAAATGAATAGCATGCAAACTCTGCTATCAGGTTATAAAACACAATAAAATAAAAAGTGTCAAGTTGCTTGGATGAGCTAACTTGCCTTAATAAAATGCCTACGTACTCTCTAACTATCCAGCTGTATTAATTTGCAGCTTTTTTTTGCCTGCAAAAAGTACTTTATGGCTTGATGAAATCTACTCTTCGCTGAAGGTATCTTCAGATCAATCTCCCATATTCGTCGATAGCTTTTCTGGATAAGATGCTATTTAATTTATAAATGTGGTTTAAAGTGTTGTGTAGTCAATTATGCGTTTATTTCTATCGCTATATCATTTAGGTATTCAAGGGCGCATCATGGTGGTGATTGCAATGATGAGTGTATTGCAAATCGGCCTGGTGGGAGGAGTGTTTTTAGCTCAACATGCCCAAACCATTGAAAACTTAACAGGTGGTAGAGCATTAGCTATTGCGCAAGCGGTGGCTCAACTGCCTGACATTCGAGACTCTCTGCTAAAACAAGATGCTAATCGTGTACAGCAATTGGTTGAGCCCATCCGGCAAATCACCCAAGCTGAGTTTATTGTGGTGGGGGATGTTTCTGGTCGGCGTTTATCTCACCCTATTATTGAACGCATTGGGGGGAGGATGGTCGGTGGTGATAATGAAGCGGCACTACAACAAGGAAAGTCTTATATCTCAAAGGCGGTAGGAACCCTTGGGCCATCTATTCGAGGCAAAACCCCTGTTTTTTCAAACTCAGGTAATATTATAGGGCTGGTATCAGTGGGGTATTTGCAAACAGATGTTGATAGTGTGGTTTTTCAGCACCAGTTTTTACTATATGGGTTATTAGCAGGGGTTATTTTATTGGCTATGATCACGGCGGTATTAATTGCCACTCATATCAAACGTGCCATATTAGGCTTAGAACCTGAAGAAATTACTCGTCTGTATCAAGAACAAAGTGCTACTTTGCAGTCTGTTTCAGAAGGCATTTTGGCTTTAGATAACAATGGCTTTATTACTCAGTTTAATTTAGCTGCTGTTAATACATTACAACTGCCAAAGGAATGGTTAACGAATAAGTTAAAGCAGCCAGTAAAAACCTTGTGTACAGAAGGGGACATCCTATTAGCCATGCAGCAACAAGGTAAGCAGGTAAAAGATTTAGCACTTGTAGTCAATGATCAACCTATCATTGTCAATGGTCAGCCTATTTCTGATGGTGGTATGGTCTTTAGTTTTAGGTGCCAGGATGAGATGAGTCAGCTGGCTGAGCAGTTAAGCCAGGTTAAGCAGTATTCTGATACCTTACGGGTACAAAGTCATGAGTACTCAAATAAGCTACATACTTTGGCTGGTTTGATTCAGTTAGGAGAACACAGCAACGCATTGGCATTAATCAAGCAGGAAACCAGTGGCGTCCAGGCTTTTATGAGCTTTTTACGTAACGCAATACCGGATCCAGAGCTAGCAGCTATTGTACTGGGACACTATCATCGTGCTAAGGAGCTGGGAGTCACCTTATTAATAGAAGAAGATAGTTATTTAGAAGGACTTCCTGCTACCTTAGACCGTATGGCGTTAGTCACTATATTAGGCAATTTAGTCAATAACGCGTTTGAGGCAGCACTGCAAACAACAACGGTTAATCCTGTTGTTAAGTTGGGGGTGACTGATAGTGGGAATGAAATCATTTTTGAAGTAGAGGATAATGGTATAGGTATCCCTGATAATTTATCACATAGTATTTTTGAAAAAGGAACATCAACTAAAAGCCAGTTAGGCCATGGTATTGGCTTGTATTTAGTCAAGCAGGCAGTAGAAAGATTAAAGGGGATGATTACTATAGAAGCCGCGTCACCAACAGGTACTCGGTTTGTTGTCTATATACCTAAATAATAAGAGTAGTATTTAGCCTATGGCCGCATTAATTAGTGTTGTAATTGTTGAGGATGATCCGGATATTGCAGAAATTCAGCGGTTGTTTGTTGAAAAAATCAATGGGTTTGAGGTAGTGGGTATCGCTTATAATTTAGCAGATGCAAAAGCCCTGATCAGCGTGTTGAAACCACAGCTGGTGTTACTGGATGTGTACTTTCCAGATGGCAGTGGCTTATCATTTTTACAGCAATTACGCACTGAAGCAGCTAAGTCAGATGTGATTCTAATTACTGCAGCAAAAGACATTACCACGTTGCAAACGGCGTTACGGGGTGGTGTAGTGGATTATATTATCAAACCTGTCATATTTGAGCGGTTTGCTGAGGCGTTGCAAAAATACCAAAGTTACTGGTGTCAGTTAAATCAACTGGAACAACTACAACAAACAGATATTGATCAGCTGATTACCCCAACTATGCCAGTAGAAGCTAAACGGCGAGTGTTGCCTAAAGGGCTGCAGAAACCTACCTTAGAAAAAGTACAAAATGTTTTTAAAGAACCAGATGTTATTTTAAATGCAGAGCAAGTAGGTGAGTTGATTGGTATTAGTCGAACCACCGCTCGGCGTTATTTAGAATATTTAGTGAGCTGTGGACAGTTGCAGTGTTCGTTGGTATATGGGGATGTAGGTAGGCCCGAAAGAAGATATTCCATGCCTTAGCTACAGAACACCCCATATCCGCTAGCGTTTTGTGACAACCTCTAAAGTAAAAGGAAATGATATCATTGGGTGTAATGAGCCAAACTATCCAGCTGATACAGTTGAATCGGCTAGTTGTTCTTGCTTTTTATTGAGTCGGTAACCAAGCCAGTGTCGAATGACTGGGAGTAATCCCAGTAATACTGCAACAACCATTAAACTCAGGGTGAGTGGCCGTTCCCAAAGAAAGCTTAAGCTGCCATCACTAATCAGTAATGCTCGACGTAGATTGTTTTCTAGCATACCACCAAGAATAAACCCTAGTAGTAAAGGAGCCATTGGAAAGTTAAGTCTTCTTAATCCAATCGCTGCAGCAGCAAATAGTGTCATGATTAAAATATCTACACTATTAAAACTCACTAAATAAACACCAGCTAAAGAGAAAAAGACAATTAATGGAATCAACAACTGTTGCGGTATTGTTAATAATCGAGCTAAGTAAGGAATAAGTGGCAGGTTAAGTATTAATAATACAATATTACCCAGGTACATTGAGACAATGACTGACCAAAAGACTTCTGGGTTATCCAGGAACAGTCGTGGTCCTGGCTGAATGCCATAGGAAATTAATGCACCTAGCATAATAGCGGTCGTGCCTGAACCTGGAATACCCAAAGTGAGAAGGGGAACAAATGAGCCGGTTGATGCGGCATTATTAGCAGCCTCAGGTGCAGCCAGCCCTTTAATACTGCCTTTGCCAAACTCTTCTCTGGCTGCCTTTTTAGCCAAATTGCGCTCAGTACCATAAGCCATAAATGCGGCGATGGTTGCACCAGCCCCTGGCAAAACACCAATTAAAAAGCCCAAAATAGAAGATCTGCCCACAACTGGAGCAACGGATTTAACTTCTTGTTTGGTTAAAGCCATATCTTTTAAGGTTGGTTTTTTAGTCAAGACTGACTGGTTTGCTAAGGGATTTTTTTTGTATTGTTGAGCTGCAATTAAGGCTTCAGCTAGAGCAAAGGTAGCCATTGCCAGTAATAAAAAGCTTAAACCATCAATCAAATCAAGGCGCCCAAAGGTAAAGCGTTGAATACCAGAAGACTGATCGGTACCAATGGTGGATAGCATTAAGCCAAGCACCACCATCATGCAAGACTTTAAAAATTGACCTTTGCCAGCAAAAGCGGCGATAGCGGTAAGGCCAACCACCATTAAGGCAAAATAATCACTGGATTGAAAGCTTAGTGATACTGAGGCTAGCATAGGAGCCGCTACCAGCAAGATGAGTGCTGCTAAAGTACCACCAATAAATGAAGAATAAGCTGCTAATGCTAAAGCTTTGCCTGCCTGGCCTTTTTGGGCTAAAGGGTATCCATCAAAAGCAGTAACAACGGTAGCTGAACAACCAGGAGCATTGATTAAAATTGAAGAAGTAGAACCACCAAAAATTGCACCATAATAAACCCCAGCCATTAAAATGATACCGCTTGCTGGGTCGACGCCATAGGTAATTGGAATCATCAGTGCAATCGCAGAAATAGGCCCAAGCCCTGGTAACATACCGATCAGTGTGCCAACAAAGCAGCCCACAATAACCATGAAAATATTGGTTAGATTAGTTGCGGTACTAAAACCTAATACAATACCATCCCACATTGGTTTATCCCCCTAATCCATCAAACAGCTGACCAGGTGTCAGGTATACATCCAATGCCTGGGTGAGAAATAGCCAAAAAATAATAACGACGGGTATGGAAGCAAGTAATAAAACCTGTAGTCGTTTTTCTCCTAGGATGCGATAGCCTGTGATGAGAAATAAAATAGTGGCTAAAATAAAGCCTGCCCAGTCTACTATAAGACCATATACGCCCATTGCTAACAGTAAAGCAATCGTTGTATACCAATTAAACGGTTGTGCTTGTTCCTTGGTGTTGTTTGAGGCAGGGGCTACAAGTAAGCAAAAAGCAATAATAGAGCCCAAAACACTAAGGATATAAGGGAAGGTTTTTGCTGTCACTGGTTCAAACTCAGAACCAGGGTAATCTGGAATAAGAGTGGTACAGTAACCATAGCCCAGCGACAATGCTAAAAATACCATTCCGCCAATTCGATCGGTGGTGAGCATGGGGAATTCCTACGAGTTATTATTATAAGGAGCTATACGGTTCTGGTTAGTGAGGGAGTATAGCTCCTGAAAATTCACTTATTTTTTTAGAAAACCAAGTGTTTGCATGAGTGTGCGCATGGTTTTTTCTTGGTCATTAAGAAATGCAATAAAGTCATCATTGGCTTTATAGTTATCAATCCAGCCATAGCGATCACGGGTTTTATTCCAGGCAGGGGTTTGCTGCATATCTGCAAGTAATTTTGCTAGCGCTTCTGCTTTGTTTTTGGCAATGTTCGGTGCTGCAAAAAAACCACGCCAGTTGGCAAAGACTGTGGGATTACCCATTTCTTTTAAAGTAGGGACATCTGGTGCGGCTTTCAGGCGTTCTGGTGCAGTAATCGCTAATATTCTGACTTGACCTGACTTGGCTAATTCCAGTGCTTCACCAAAACCTGTAGAAAGCACTTGGGTTTCACCAGAGAGTAATGCTGCCATGGCCTTGGCTCCTGCATCATAAGGTACATAACGCAGTTGACGTGGATTTAGTCCTTCATTTTGGACTGCAGCGGCCGCAATTAAATGGTCCATGCTTCCACGGGTAGAACCACCAGCGAATTTAACTTTAGCAGGTGCTTTTTTGTACTCTGTAATTAACTGTTTCCAGTCTTTATAAGGGGCATCATTTTTAACAATAAATGCACCATAGTCGGCAATAGTGGCAGCAATAGGGGTTAAATCTCGAAACGTTTGGGGAAATACGCCAGCCAATGAGCGGATAACAATGGGTGTAGAATTAACCATTAACGTATCTTGCTGTTTTTTGGCTGTTTCTATTAGATAAGCGATGGCTTTACCTCCACCACCACCTGAAAGGTTTTGATAGGATACTTTATTGATTAAACCAGCTTCTTTGAGTGTTGAGCCCGTAGCGCGAGCTGTTGAATCCCAGCCACCACCAGCGCCACCTGGGACAAGAAAGTGAACATCGGTTATTTTTTCTGCATAACTATTAACGCTTAACGCTAGCGTTACAGCACAGAGAGAAGCTTTGAGTTGGATAAATCGACAGCGGAAAGATTGAGAAATAATTGGCATAGTGACTCCTTGCGTTTAATATTTATTTTTCAGCACTACCGTTGACACATTACCAAGCAATGAGTAAATGAAAAGATTATGTGCTTAAAGAGTGTTTTGTTCATAAAGTTCATAGGGTTCATAAAAGCCATTTAGGTTAACTAGTGCGTTAATTTAAGATGGGTGGATACTATCAGAGGATGCATAACAATTTGAACGTTTATATTAAAATGTTCCTTTGAGCCGTATAATAATTCAAGGTACGCTGTTGTGTAAAATTTAGCCGATAACTTATACATCAGCTGTATTTGCACGTCAGGTGCTGAGTGTGAATTAAAGTGCTAGATTTTTGGCCTTATATGCCCAATGCGAAGGGTATAGCCAAAACAAAAGGTGTAGCCTTGTCGAGAAAGCGAGAGACTAATAATGAAGAAGATGCTTGTTGTACTGCTTCTGTTGTTTATTCAACCAACATTAAGTTTTGCGAATATTAAAGTGTTGCGGGCAGATTTCCGTGAACGGCCACCATTGATGTTTTTAGAAAATAAGCAAATGGCTGGTCCTATGGTGGATATACTTGAATTACTGGCTAAGCAGCTAAATTATCGATTAGTATGGCGAAAAGTACCCTTTCAAAAAAGTATGACTGATGCCCGTAGAGGCCTGATCGATATTATTCCTAGGGTATCGTATTCCAAAGAAAGAGAATCGATTGTTCACTTTTTAAAGCCGCTTGGATATCGACAAAAAGACACTCTTTTTATCGTTTTGCAAGGTAGCCCAATAATGGTGAGCCAGTTTGAAACCTTAAAACGGTTTAAACTGGGTGTTAAACTTGAAACATCCTATTTTGAAGCCTTAGATCAGTCTTCAGAGATCAGTAAAACAGCCTACCGTAGCTTTTCTGCTATGGTAGCGGGTTTGGCAAGCAAGGAAGTAAACATACTTGCTATTTTAGAGCAAGATAAACACCAAATTGAGCTGCCTATTAATGAGCAAAATTTACCTTATCGATATTTAGATTATAAGCATGAAAGCAAAATTCCAAATTATTTTGCTATTGCCAAACGCTCTCCACATTATGTTGATAGAGACAAGTTTGATGCAGCGTTAAAGTTACTGATTAAGTCAGGAGAAGTTAAGCGGATATTTGATAAGTACAAAGCACCCATCGTATTTTAGGTATCAGTTTGGTCTGAGCGAGTTGAAGGAGCTTTAGCCAGCTCTCCTGCGATAAGCCAGAGTAATTTGGCCAGCTTAGCGGTGTTTAACTCATTAGGTTTAGTGTGAGCAGGGGAGTCTAAATTCTGATTAGAGGTGTGTGAGTGGCTACTTGTGATGTCGGCATGTAGAGGTGGCTGGGTAGGGCGTATGTTCATTGCTTTGCCTTTTAGCTGCTGGTTTTTTAGTATCGTGATTGATCGTTCAAAGTAGTATAACCCTAATGTGTAATAATCAATTATTAACTCATTTAATAGTGTGGCTTATTTACAATCATAACGGTATTACAAAAACTAAAAATGATGGGTTGTTTGATTAGTCTCACACTTTATTAATGTGGATCACTAAAAGGGGTGGGTAAGTGAGACGCTTGTCACGAGAGTAATCTGGAAGGGAAAGGCCACAAGGTGAGTGAAGAATGCCACTCACCTTGTGGTTAAACACTTATCGAAAGACTAAAATTAACGTGCAGAATCTACGCAATGCCCTAGTACTTCGTTATATTCAGTGCTGCCTGGGCAGTTACAAACGCTTGGATTACCGAAACGGTTGATGTCTCTGGTACAAGCTGCTCCAACAG
Source organism: Spartinivicinus poritis (assembly GCF_028858535.1). Lineage (NCBI taxonomy): Bacteria > Pseudomonadati > Pseudomonadota > Gammaproteobacteria > Oceanospirillales > Zooshikellaceae > Spartinivicinus > Spartinivicinus poritis. The sequence continues at coordinate 22,195 of NZ_JAPMOU010000040.1, read as the reverse complement.
ATGATGTCATAATCGAACACGCGCTTCTGACTGCTCTTTTATCTATTCCAGCTACTGTAGCATTATTTGTATCTGAAATAATGCAGTAGCCAATTGCTGCTTCATAGTTGTAACCATCAGGGCAAGTACAGATACTTGAATTACCACACTGGTTGTAATCGAGTGTACAAATACCTTTGGGTTTAACAACAGCGGCTATATTTTCTTGTGCAGTGGCAGGTGTCATTTGCAGCAGCAGTTGTAATGCAATAAAGCAAGTGCCAATCGTTTTAATAATCGTTGATATTTTAGCCATACGTTTCTCCTTGAATAAATGTTGGCTTAGGAACGCACTGATTTTCTTGAGAAGAAAATGCCTAAAACTTAGCTGGCATGGTTACATCTTTCACTAAAGATAAACAATAATTAGAGGTGCCCTTTAGTGAAAAAATTATATTTGTTTGGGAATTAACCCTTCATTTTGAGTATATTTCGCTTAATTTATATACCTATAAATGATTTATGATAGGTATATAAATGAGCTGTTTACGGTAGTATTGGAAATATTCGATCGATCACATAAGCTGTCTCTTCATCAGCAATGCGAGGGTCTTGGTCAATATAAACATTGGTTGGGTTGCCGTGACGTTTATTAAACTGAACATTAATTTTATGAGCATTTTTATTGGCTTTGACTAAGTCAACAAAAAGTCCATCAATGGTACTAAACATACTCATAAAGGATTCAGGAACTTCTTGGTTAGTATCTGTATAGGTGACTTTTTTAACTTTATTATCTCTTACATCAACCGTAAATGACTTACCTGCTTCTGCACAGAAGCAAAAATAGCGGTAAATATAAGTATAATCGTTATAGTTATTCTTATACCATCTAGCTAAGTAAGTGGCGACTTCTGGCTTAAAGTCTTTAGTGAAGTCTTCACTCCAGGGATCAGTGGAGTTAGCTGAGACGGAAGCAGATAACGCGGTTGTCAATGCAAGGGCCAGCATTTTTTTAAGTGCCATAAATGAACCTCCTATGTTCAACTCACTTATTGAGTCTCACAATACGGTTAAAAATATACTCAATACATCCGGTATATTCATTTGAGTATTTATCGCGGCACTTTATAAAGTATCTTGACAAAATTTACAATATTAATTTTTATATTGTACGTGTATTTAGAAGCAAATGTCGTATGTTTGATATAAAGCAATAAATGCTAAAGTTGAATATAAATTTTTACTTAAAAAGTAAGTAATAACTTAAATGTGTTTTAAGTCATGATCATGCGCTGTAGCATTATTAAAGAAATTTATAGATAGATATAAGTGCTTACTTTTTTGATAGCGTGCTGTTTTGTCGTGATCACTGCTTGTAACTATCCATTATTTTAAAAGTTAGTCATTCGGTATTACACTCAGTAGCATTTGCTACACAGAGTTTTGGGGTTCTGCTATGGATGATTTTTGGTTACGGGTAGATGAGTGCAAAAAGCTCAAAGCTCAAGGATTGACACAAAAGCAAATTGCCAACCAGCTAGGGGTGTCCAGGTCGGAAATATCTCACTGGTCAAGATTTGCTACATTAAATCCGATGGTAAAAGCATTGCTTAAAGTTCATCGATTTAAATCTTCTTATATCAGGCATATCGTGACTTTAAAGGAGCCACAAATACAGATGCAACTGATTCGCCTTGCGGCTCAAAATCACTGGTCAGTGAGAAAACTGGAAATGGAAGTTAAGCACTTAAAAGAAAAAAAGGATGGCTTATTCAGTGTTATTGATAAATCGTATCAAGATATTGGTAAAGCGGTTAATCAAAAGACTGGACTGATGGTAGTAGTAAAAGAACGTCCTGGCCACAAGGAGGAAGGGCTAGTTGCAATAGTCTTCAAAAGCAAGATTGAATTAGCAAGTATTTTAGAAAAATTAGCATACCAGTAAAAGAGCAATATTAAAGGGGTAAGCTTTAAGAACAAATTTAGCTTAGTTAGTTAACGCCTGAGAGACTTTAAATACTTATCAAATATTTTTTTGGATACCCCTTGATGTTGTAAAATTAAAATGGCTTGGTTAAGCTCAGTGAGTATTTTATAAGCACGTGGAGACGTTTTAGCAATATGGATATGATAGTAAATCTTATCAACATTGGCTAATGGGGCACTGGCAATATTACTGGGTAAAGTGTATTTACCTACCAGTACAGCGCCATATATTGGTTCAAGGCTATTTTCAAAAATATCACAGCGATTATTAGCAATCATTGTAAGTACAGAAAAAATATTATTAGCGCCTGTATCAATGGTTTTGTTCTTATTAAGCCCATATTTTGTGTATAGGTATTCGTAATTGTAACCTAACACTCCGCAGAGTTTAAAGTTATTAAGATCAGATGGCTTATTAATGACAGGGCCATCAGGGAATTTTTCTTTTGAGTAGAATACACCGCTGTGTAATTCATAGATTGAAGTGGTTGCATAGTACTTTTTCGCACGCTCCATGCTAAAGCTCGCATTAGTGAGTGCTTCAAAGTTGCCTCGTTTTCCAAAGTGATTCACTTCATCAAGGCAGCGTTGCCAAGGGAGTAGCTGCAAACTATAAGTAAAACTGGTTAGTTTAAAAGCAGCATCAATTAGTTCAACAGAGGCGCCAGTGAGTTTGCTTTTGTCTGGCTTACCATTCACTCTTTGGTAGTAAATAAAAGGAGGCCATTCACCATCATCATCACAGATTTTGACTGTTTCATTTGCATAAAGGTTGTGGCAAAAGATAATCGGCAATATATGACAAATGGTAAATAACTTGGTTGCTTGGTAGAACAGCTGGGGAGTCGTGGAGGACAATGGTAAGCATTTCCTTCAGGTGCTGGGCATTTATAAAATTATAGGCCAAGATTATTCTGGTGAAATAAGGAGCAGGTAACGATATGAAACAAAGTGAGCTAACCCAGTTACGTAATATAGGAAAAACAGTTGCTGAACGGCTAACCAGCATCAATATTAAGACCCCAGACGATTTGGCAAAAATAGGCTCTGCCACGGCTTACCAAATGTTATCTTCGGATGCCGGACAACGTTTGCCGGTTTGCTATTACTTGTACTCACTAGAAGGTGCTTTGCAAGACCGGCATTGGGATGATTTTTCAGAAGAAGAAAAATATCAGTTACGAGTTGCTGCTGGGCTAGCGAGTTAGCCTTATTTTTATGATGATTTTGTTACTAACTGATAATGGGATTGTGAACTGGGGCTAACCAGGTAATATATTAGCCCACCGGTTAGCGACCCAGTAAACCAGCCATAGTCATAAAACCAGGGTATGACATTGTAAACGATGGCAGCTAACGTGATGAGCGTGGGTATTATCAAGGCTATAAAGCCTGCTTTGTTAAATCGAGGGTAATGGCCGTCTACTGTATACAGTGAGTGAATATCAAGCCGTTGTTGTTTAATAATAAAATAGTCAACGATCATGATGCCGGCGATTGGGCCTAATAAACAGGAGTAACCAATCAGCCAGTTGGAATACAGGCTTTCTAAACTTACTGTTGAAGAAGTCAAGCCTAGCTTTTTTAATAACTCCCAACCCATTAGTAACACTCCAATCAAACCTGTTAGTAGTACGCCTGTGGTTTGGTTGATATATTTTGGCGCTATATTTTGAATATCATTGGTGGGAGAAACCACATTAGCGGCTGTATTAGTAGAAAGTGTGGCGATAATTAAAATACCCATAGAAATCGCAACAATGACAGGGTTTTCTATTTTGCCAATTAAATGGATTGGATCGGCAATGCTTTCCCCGACCAATGTGGGAGATGCGGCTGTCATGACAACACCCAGTGCAGCAAAGAAAAACATTGTAAGTGGCAGGCCTATAATTTGGCCAGTAATTTGTGCTTTTTGGCTTTGGGCATAACGGCTGAAATCAGGGATATTTAACGATAGGGTTGCCCAAAAGCCAACCATCGCAGTTAATCCTGCAAAAAAATAGTGCCAAACACTGTCTGTTGCTGGACGCTTAGCGGGCTCTTCGAGCAATTGTGCCATTGAGATGTGGGGCATTGCCCAGACCATTAGTCCGATACCTACCAGTAATAGCAGTGGTGCAGAAAGGGTTTCTAACCATTTAATGGAATTGGCACCTTTAATCACGACAATCAGGTTTAATAGTAAGAAAATAAAGAAGCCGATAACTTCCCCTACTGATGCTAAATTTGCCCAACCATCAAAAAGCGTAGATAACAGGATATGGATAGCAAGTCCCCCAAATAAAGTTTGAATGCCAAACCAGCCACAGGCAACTAAAGCGCGAATTAAGCAGGGTATATTAGAACCCACTATGCCAAATGAAGAGCGTAATACGACAGGAAATGGAATGCCATACTGAGTGCCTGGGCAAGCATTTAGTGTTAAAGGAATAAGAATGACAATATTGGCAAGCAATATTGTCAGTAATGCTTCGCTTATGCTTAGGCCAAAATAACTTGTAAGAACGCCTCCTAGCATATAGGTGGGTACACAAATGGCCATACCTACCCAAAGTGCAGCGATATGCCATTTTGTCCAGGTGCGCTGATAAGGTAAGGTAGGAGCAATGTCAGGATTGTAGTAAGCGCTGTCAAGTAAAGCCAAATGTTCTATGGTTGACGTTGATTGGGAGTGGCTCGGTGACAAGTGAGAAGTGGCTGTCATGTCCATTTGTTATTTTCCATTGCATGAAGCCGTTAAGCTTACCTGGCTTTATACTTAGATATCAACAAGGATGCGTGGGATAGGAAATAATGAAAAAACGACTTAAATACCTGACATCCGTTGTACTCATTTTGTCAGGAGTAATGATGACGGTCATTTCAGCAGTAATGAACAATTATTTAGTAACAGAGAATAATGACAACATTAAATCGCTTCACGATCAAGCTGAGGCGATAGAACAAACCATTATGCAACTTTGGCAGGACTATCAGTTGTTTGAGTTGAAAAAAGATACAGCAACTTTATTGGTTGCTCAGGAAACCTCACAGAAGTATCTTATTAACTTTATTTCAGATGTGTTAAACACCATTAATGTAGCAATCCCCTCAAACATGCAGAATAATAGTGAGCAACTATACACTTTGTTTTTAAATAGTATTGCCCAGTATAAACAACATACTACTGATCAAATTAATACGATTTATGGTGAAAAACTAGATTTGTTAGCTCAGGCTAGGGGGCTAGAGCAGAAAAATAATGACTTAAGTAATATTGCGTTGTTTTTTCAAATAATGGGGTTGATTCTTGTGTTGTCAAAGCATTTTTTTGATTAGTTTTACTTTGAATCCTGATATAAAAGACGGATGATAAACTCGGTCATTTCAGATAATTTGACGACAGCGCTTACAGCCTTTCTTGATAAGGCTGCCTCAGGCATACCATATACTATAGCGCTGGGTCGATCCTGAATTATCGTATAACCATTTGCTTGATGAATAGCCTCCATCCCAATAGCGCCATCATCTCCCATACCTGTTAATAAGATGGCAATAGCATGTTGACCACAGCAAGCGGCAATAGAATTGAATAGGTAGTTCACAGAAGGCCTGATCCCCTTAACTGGTGGAGCATCAATAAGCTGACAGTATAAATGTTTATTTTTTTTAATGACTGTTAGATGGTAATGGTCAGGTGCAAAGTAAATATAACCTGGTTCTATTTTTTCATCATCTACAGCCTTTAATACAGATAGTGCTGTATAACTATTTAACCATTCAATCAAACCATCTAGAAACCCTGGGGAGATGTGTTGCGTAATGAGGATAGGTAACTGAAAGTTCACAGGCAGTTTTTTTAATAGCTGAATTAGTGCAATAGGCCCGCCTGTTGAGCAACCAATGGCAATGAGTTCATAATGTTCAACTTGTAAAGTGCCTAGTTCTGCTGGCCCATAATGTGGACTGTTTATGAGTGACTTTAAATGCAAATGGTGATGAATGACTTTTATTTCTGCCATTGCATGCAAAGTGTCTAGTAACTCCCGGTTGATGGACTGATAGGCATTATTGGATGATAGTTGAGGCTTTTCGATAACGGATAAAGCACCTGCTTCTAAAGCTTTAAAGGTTATTTGTAAATCTGAAGTGTTTACACTCGCACTAACAACCACTATTGGCGTAGGCTGTTCAGCCATGATGAGGCGAGTCGCTTCAAACCCATTCATCACTGGCATACGAATATCCATAGTAATAATATCGGGTTTTAGTTGCTTCGCCATAGCAACTGCTTCTTTGCCATTAAAAGCTTTTCCGACTACTTGGAAGTCATTTGTGCTTTCTAAAATAGCTGTCAGTAGCTCGACAATTACCTGAGAATCATCACAAATCAGTACCTTGATCATTGGTAAAAACTCTATTTATGGTGCTACTTAAAGAGATGCTGAGTAAGCAATTATTATACGAAAAATGACTAGGCTGCTTGATATCCATAAGTTGTTAAGACCCTGGATACAGTTTCTAATAATATTTTAGTTTCAAACTGACCTTTAACGATATAAGCATCTGCACCAACGGCTAAGCCACGGCGTTGATCTTCCTCATTGGCTAACGAGCTAACAATAATAACAGGTATTGAGGCATACTTTTCATTAGATTTAATTTTTTCAGTCAGTTGAAACCCATCCATTTCTGGCATTTGAATGTCTGCAACAATTAGGTCAAATGACTCCTGCTGTAGTAGTTTCCAGGCTTGTAAACCATCTACAGTCACACTGACTTTATAGCCCACGCTTTCCAAGATATTTTGTTCCAGGGTCCGAGTGGTAATGGAATCATCGACAACTAAAATACGTGCTTGCTTTTTTTTCTCTTGAATATTGGGTTTTGTAATATGGGAAATGTGTATGATTGAGCTTAAGGCAGAATCAACCAAGTCTGCAGGATTTAACACCATAACAATGTTGCCACTGCCCATAAAGGCTCCTCCAATGATATTTTTGACAGAAATTAAAGGAGGTTGTAAGGGTTTAATAATAATTTCTCGCTCACCAATGACTTCATCTACCATGAGTGCGACCATACTCCAGCCTTTGGCAATAATCACGACTGAATAGTGATTGTCATCTTGGGCTGAATTTTTTTCTGGCAAGTTTAAAATCGTTGTGAGTTTGCGCAAGGGTACAGCTTTATTTTCATATAAAATTGCAAGACAGGCTTCTACTTGTATGATTTGGTGTTGATCAATTTCTCTCACTCGCTCGACTGCGGTAGTGGGAATGGCAAAGATGGTTTCACTGGTTCGAATTAATAATCCATGTTCTGTGGCAAGTGTTACGGGTAAGTGTAGTGTGAAGCTAGTACCTTTAGCTTCCTCTGTTGAAACTAAAATGTTGCCTTTTAAATTTTTTATATTTTCTCGAACGATATCAAGTCCAACACCACGACCAGAAATTTTTGTAACGGTCTCCTTAGTGGAAAAACCTGGGCAAAAAATTAAGTCTATAATTTCATCGTCGTTTAGCTTTTCTAATGCTTTTTCAGAAATGATTTTATTTTTTAAAGCTACGCTAGCAATTTTTGTTACATTTAATCCAGTACCATCATCTTTAATAACAATAATAATTTCACTTCCATGACTTTGGATGGTTACCGTTAATTGACCTGCTTTGGGCTTACCATTATTTACTCGATTAGCGGGTAGTTCTATACCATGGTCAATAGCATTTCGCAGTAAGTGTACCACTGGGTCGTGAATACCTTCCAATACACTTCGGTCTATTTCAATATCATCTCCTGTTACAGATAAATTCACTTCTTTGCCAAGCTCTTTGGCAATATCTCGAACTGTTCTTGTTAAAGGTGTGAAGAGGGTAGCAGCAGGAACTAACCGCATAATCCGTACATTACTTTGCAGTGCTGTTGAAAGGACTCCTAATTGATTACTGGTAGAACGAAAATTTTTATATAGGGCTGATGTGATATTATTAATCAGTGAAATAGTTTTATTACCATCGCAAAGTAATTGAGATATCTCGACGGGTAGCTTTTCAGTGGCCATTCTACACCAAGCAGGCTGAGCTTTTTTCCAAACAGATAAAAAATCCCTTACTATTACTTGAAAATTGTTCAGTAATACAAGATTATTCTCCATCTCAATTTTAGTAACTTGTAACTCTTCGGATAATGCATCTATTTTTGTTAGTTTGTCTAAGTTTATTTTTACAATTTCATTTTTTTTAAAAATTGAAGATGTTGCGCTGTTTTTAGTGATGCTATTGGTTAGCTTTTCAATAAGCGCCGGTTCTGGTTGGAGAGTAGCTGGTAGCTCCTCCGGCAATGGACGATCAGTCTCTTCAGTTGGTTGACTTGCTTCTGGGTTGGTTAATAAAGCATCTGCTGATACGTTATGTTGAGTTAATTGTTCAATAAGTGGTGTAATATTATCAGCTATATCAGTATTCTGTTGCTTTGCAGATAAAATATTTTTCATTCCATCCAGCGATTTAAGAAATAAGTCAATTGTGTCAGACTGAGGTGGTTGTTTATTTTCTTTAAGTTGACTAATGATTGATTCGATATGGTGGGCAATATCTGCTAATTCTTGTAGCTCAATACCGGTTGCAGCCCCTTTTATGTTGTGAGCAGCGCGAAAAATAATATTGTAATTGTTATTCAGTTCTTCTTCATTACATGGATTTTGCTCGGTAAACAGCAGTTTATCTGTAATTATTTGACATTGCTCTTCAAGTTCAATGGCAAATGTAACAAGTAAACGTTGGATAAGGTCTTTATCTAGTGGCATAAAGCTACCTAGAGTTTAAAAGCGCTTACATTTTGCCCGAGTTGTTCAGCCAGTTCCATTAATTTACTGGTAGCCTGCTTGGTTTGTTCAGTGTCGCTGACAAACTGGCTAGTGACTTCCTTTATTTCCCTCATTGCAATGGTGACTTGATCAATTCCTGCTACCTCTTGGCCGACAGCTGCCACTATTTGTTGGCTTGCCATTGTGGTTTCACGAATCACCTCACCTAGCTTTTGCATCGTTTCTCCCGATTGAGCAACCAGCTCAACCCCTTGGTCTACTCCTTTGCTTCCTTCTTCTGTGGCCATTACGGCTCGGTCTGTGGCATGGCGAATATCCTGAAGGATTTTTTGTACTTGGGCCGTTGACTGTTGTGATTGCTCGGCAAGTTCTTTCACTTCAGAAGCAACTACACCAAAACCTTTGCCTGACTCACCTGCTTTAGCTGCTTCAATTGAAGCATTGAGTGCTAGCATTTTGAGTTGCTGTGCTAATCCAGTAACCGCTGCTGTAATATCACCAATTTGTTGGGTTTGCTCGCTAAGCGCTAAAATCGTATGGGCGATTCCTTCTACTCGCTCACGAATAGCATTCATGCCTTCAACACAGCGTTTTACTGCCTCCAGACCTTGCTCGCTTTCCTCATGAGTACGCTCTGCCATTTTTCCAAGCAGTTTTGCTTTTTCTAGCGTTTGACTAGAAGTCGCTTTTATTTCTTGCAGTGTTGCGGTGGTTTGAATAACGGCAGCGGCTTGTTCAGATGCACCTGAAGACTGGGAAGTAATGGCACCTTTGACTTGATTAAGGGTTGTAATAATTGCTTGGCTAGCTTCTTTGGTTTGACCTGCCATGGTTGCAAGTTTAGCGGTCATATTATTAAGGTTTTGTCCTAAAATAGCTACTTCATCATCACCTCTGATTTCAATGCGATCTTTTAAATTTCCGGCAGCAACTTTTCCTATAAAAGAACCATATTTTTTTACATGAGTTTCTATATGTATTTTGGACTTGCTAAGATCGGCTATTAAATTATAGGTATAGGCATCCATCGCGAGCTGCAAGTCAAGGCAGAATATTTTTCCCACTGCAGCCATTGCCTGTTGGCGTAATTTAGATCGGAAGTGATACTTTTCCTCAATGATATGATGAAAATGATGAAGGTAAATTGGCATACTGCCGATGAACCAGCGAGGGGTAACACCAATTTGGCTATGTATAGAGCCAATACGACAACGGCTTTCAAAATAGCTAGCAGTATAATTGCCTTGAAACATTTCAAGCAAATATTTACGCATGGACTGCCTTAGTCGATCAATACTAGAGTCGGCGTTAGTGATTATATTGTTTAGTTCAGGATAGCGTTGAAAGTTTTGATAAAAGTCATCAACAATTATATCAAGCCGGCTTTTTACCTCTGGTAACATATCTAATAGTATATTTTCGTCTGTGTCTGAAAAGCCCATAAACTGCTTTCGAGCAAGCTGTTGCCTTGTATCTATTCCCATTTGCTCGTTGAGAGACTGCACCCTCGTATCCATTACAACTACCTCAAAATAGTGATGAAAATCTTTATTGATTGACCTCTAAAGCTTTATCACTAAAGATAGCAGTAAGATCAATAATGGTGATAGTTCCTTTATAGATACCTTTAACATAGTCAATGTTGGTTACCCGTTCAGATGAAATAGGAGGGGCGAGCATATTGGGAGAATACGTATTATTTTCTTCTATTTCGCTGACCAAAATACCAGCAGTCATGTTACTTGCTGTAACAATGATTACCCGACTTTCATCATTCACCTCATTTGCTTCTATATTGAAAAAAAACGCTAGATTCAACACTGCTAGTAAATTGCCTCGCCAATTAATAACACCCGCGATGTGAGAGGGCACGCAAGGCACTTTTGATATGTTATTGGCATAAGTAATTTCTTCTAAATAATGGTATGGAATTCCATACTGCTCGCTTTTACCCAGTTTAAACCGGATATACTCTTCTTGATCGGTGCTTTTAAATGCGATTTCAGTTTTTGTTTCAGCGAGTTCAGCTGCTCTTTTGTTAAGAATCTTCTTTTGCTTATCATCAGCAGGTAATAATGCATTGGCACTTGTATAAGTCAGTTGTGGGGACGAAGAGGGAAGAGGGTTGTCACTATTATTATTGTTTTTAGGCATAACTGCTTTCATGCTAGTTTTGATTCAAATGGATAACACTTCTACTGCTTCTGGAAGTAATCATAGCAGTATAGAGGCATGTTATATTGAGAAAGTGAAGGCTATCTTATAAAACTAGGCAATAGTAGCAGGATATTCAACAAGGTTATTGAGTTCTTCTATATTGATTGAAAGAGTCAATGCCTGCCAACCAATTAGCTCTTAGCTACTTTATGAAGTGATTGGTACATACTAATTTCTTCTTTGATAGTATGAGCAAGGTGTTCATAGGTTTCATCTACAGTATTATGGACGATATAATGAGCATTTTGTTGGTTTACTAGATTAGCTGCACACTCTAAAATTTCAATGCCTTGTTTTATCTTCCCTAACCGGATTTGTAGCAGGCCGTAGTGATAATAAGCTTCCAAAAATTTACTATCGATATAAATTGCTTTTTTAAGTTGATCAACGGCCTGTTGATACTTACTTTGCTCAATTAATATCAAGCTATAAATTAAATAACCATGTTTATCAAGAGGTTTAGTTTTGATATAGGTTAAACATAAGTGACTAGCTTCATCTAGCTTACCGATATTTGCCAATGCCTTTGCTTTATACTGTATAGCAACTGGGTATAGTGACGTGTTATTAAGTAACTGATCACATAGGTTTGAAGCTTCAACCCAATGTCCAGATTTCATCATGGTTTGAACTGTTGTCAGCAGTGTTTGGTTATTATTTTCTTTTTGAACCGAAGGTGGCTCTTCAATGGTGGGTTCTGGGGAATAGTAACTAGCTGAGCTGGTAAGGGAGTCTTTGATAAATTCATTTGTTAAGTCAGGTTGTTTTACTTTAACAAAAAACTCTCTATTTAAAAATTGGTATTTATTTAACCAGGGAGAGTGGTAATTAATGAGGTCTGACGCGCTAAATATTAGGATGCCGTTAAGCCTGAGACAGCTTATAAACTTTTCAATAATTCTTGGTTTAGCTAGTTTACTCAGGTAGATAAAAACATTTCGGCAAATAATTAAATCTAAATTATTGGTCTCGTTCCAAATATTTGGAAAATGGTCTTCAGATAAGTTTATAAAGCTAAACTTGACTAATTCTCTTAGTTGGTCATTAATTTGATAAACTTTTTCGGTTGGTGATGCATTTACATGAAAGAATTGATTAATGATTGATTCTGGTGTAGAACGCATTGACCAAGCATTGTACTGTCCTTTAATCGCATCACTTAAATTAGTTTGATTGATATCTGTCGCTAATAAATGAATATTCCAACTCTCTATATCGGGTAATAGTTTATGTAAAATAATCGCGATACTGTATATTTCTTGCCCTTTGGCGCATCCAGCACTCCAGATACGTAAACTTAGCTGTTGGTTTTCTCGATGTTGACGAATGAGTCGAGGTAATAACTCTTCTTCTAGTAATTGGTTTTGTTCTGTGTCTCTAAAAAAGTAGCTCTCGCTGATGGTAATAGCATTAATCAAATGAGAAAGCTCGGGTGCATCATAATTTGCACTGGTCAAGTTCATTAGGTATTCACTGGGAGATTGATAATTAAATTTTTCGCAAGCACTGCTTATAGCATCATGTAAATAAGGAATTTGATATGACTGCAAGTGAATACCGAACTTGTTAGCAATAAACTCAGTAACCGCTTGTTCAGTTTGATTTGTAATTTTCATAGTGATATGAAGTTATTAGAAAATAATGGCATTACCTGCTAAAACAGCGCTACTCAAAATTCAGTAATATCCTTCTTGGTGAGTATACCTATTTATACTTAAACTGTTTCACAACTTTGTGCTAAGTATTTGACATCGAGTATAAATGATATTGTTTTATTAAAATTTACGGTACCAATAAAGGGAGATTGATTGCTTTCAACATATTGTAAGTTTTCTGAGCGGATACTATCAATATCCATTACTTGGCCAACAGTTATACCAAATAAATGTTTATTATAACGGCAAATAATAATAGTCGTTTCAATGCTATAGGGTGTGGGCGTTCCAAGCTGTAAATACATGCAAGGGTCAATGATTGGAATCGCTTGCCCATGTAGATTCAACATGCCCACCATGTAAGAAGGAGCTTTTGGGGTTTTAAATAAGTCGGCTAATGTAATAATACGTTTAATGTGATCAACAGGTAAACAGCACTGTACATCTGCAACCATAAAATGAAGAACATAGCCACCTTCAGTTAGGGTTACTAAGGTTGTGTGTGCTGGTACAGCGGGTTGGTGAGTAGCAATCATAATAATCAGCTTATGAGGAGTTGATGATCTTTTGATACCAACTAGAAATACCAAGTTTCATTACCTTTTCTGTTAACTCACAACTTTTTGATAAAGTGACTGGCTCTTTGTGCGTTTGAAATAATTTTGGCTCTGCTTTTAATAGTGCAATAAATTCTTTTACTAGCTTGGCATCTCTTAAACCTTTCTTGGACTCTTCTTTTAAAATATTAATGGTGGTTTCTTCTGAATATGCTTCTTTATATGGGCGTTTGGAACTAAGTGCATCATAAATATCGACTATTTGAAATATACGTGCTAATAGGGGGATGTTTTTACCTGATAAACCTTCTGGATAACCTGATCCATCCCAGGCTTCATGGTGATATTTAATAATTTCGACGGTATCTTGAAGGGCTTTAAAAGGTTTACAAAGTTGTTCGCCAATGATGACATGTTGTTTCATGATTTCCCATTCACTATCGTTGAGTTGGGAAGACTTTAATAAAATATGGTCAGGCACTCCCAGTTTTCCAATATCATGCAGAATGCTGCCTCGACATAATGCATCGATTTGTTGATAGGTAAGCTTTAAATTTTGGGCAAAGACTAATGATAAGTGGGCTAAGCGATCATAAGGGCCATTTTGATGGGCATCTTTTGCTTCTATAATACGGGCTAAGGTAAAAAAAGCTGTTTCAATATCGTCTAGACGATCAATAATACGTTTATGTCTGACTGCTGCATTAACCCGAGAGACTAATTCGGCTGGAAAATATGGCTTTTGTACATAGTCGGTAGCGCCTGCAGACATGCCGCGAATAACATCGTCAGGGCTTTCAAGGCTGGTTACCATAATAACGGGTAATAGTGCAAAGTCTGCTTCTTGGCGTAATTTTTTGCAAACATCCAAGCCATCAATATCTGGCATTAGAACGTCTAGTAGTACCACATCATAATGATTATTTTTAATTTTTTCTAACGCTTCTTGGCCATTTTCTGCTTCGTCAATTTGATAAGCTGCACTACATAACGCAGTTTTAGCAAGCTCCCGATTGGTTGCCATATCATCAACGATTAATACCTTGGCAGAGGTGATGAATTCTCCGTGCATAGAATATAACAGCTTTCGTTTGGAGGGTTTATAGATAAATAGTTACCTATAATTATGTATGAAAACTAGGTAACGGCCTGATGTTTGTCAATAGTAAAAATCGTGAAGAGTGTGTTTGGAGGTAGGCATTAGGAGCAGAGGGCTTTATAAATGCCCAAAGAGGCATTTATAAAAAATACTCAAAAAAAGAGTATTAGAGGTGTCCGTTATATCGCATTAATGACTAAATTGCTATTTGCTAAACAACTACAAGCAAGCACTATATTATCTGTTTTTTCTGTCTCTGATAAAGGCGTGTCAGCTAGGCGTTGATAATCGCCAGATACGATTTTTACTTTACATTGTCCACAAATACCGGCTCGGCACATATAAGGAATGGCAATACCGGCCTGTTCAGCTTGTTCTAGGAGAGACGTTTGGTTATCGCCTTCAACCATTATATCCCAGGAGTCAAAGAGTATTGATACGGGCTTTTTGGGAGTAGTCGCTGCTGGGACTTGTTGTGGAGTAAAAAAGTGTTCTTCATAATAATCAGTTACATCATGACCTAATTGTTGGCTTAGAGTTTTACAGTGCTCCATAAAACTGGCAGAGCCACAAACAAAAATAGCGCGCTCGGCTAAATCAGGTACACATTGTTGTAGCATAGCCTGGTTGAGCCGACCTTGATAACCTGGCCATGCTGGTTTTTGGGTAGGTTGAGTTAATGTTATATGAAGAGTAAAGCAGGGGTTTTGTTGGGCAAGTAACAGCAGCTCATGATAAGCAATGATGTCAGCTTGACTGCGTACTGAGTAAATTAACACTACATCAACTTTTTCCAAACGATCGGCTAGCCAGCGGAGAATCGACAGCATGGGGGTAATGCCACTGCCGGCTGCTAATAATAGTAGTTTATTGTTAGTGGTGCGGTGGAGATGAAAATCACCATTGGGTAGTTGAGCTGTGATCTGATCTCCTTCTGCGAACTGGTTATGAAGCCAATTAGATACTACGCCGCTTTCCTCGCGTTTTACTGTAATAGCGAAGTGCTCTGGTCTACTAGGTGAAGAGGACAAGGTATATGTGCGGGTAATCGTTTGACCATTAATAACCGGTTTTATGGCCAAATACTGGCCAGGCAAATAGTTTGGTAAGCTATTTGCGCTCGTAAATAAAAATGTTTTAGTCGTAGGCGTTTCTTCAATAACCTGCTGACAGGTGAGCTGTATGTCAGTTGTAGGGTTACTTTGCCGGGTGGATTGGGTTGGCTTTCGTTTGATTGGTGCGTTATCAATATAAACTGCAGGTGTTTTGGTTTTGATCACCTCAACAGAGTCACCTATGGTAATTAGGCCTTCATTTAATGCAATTAGGTTTTGTCCAAAGAAAATATTATAATTTTCATCGCTGCGATAATTAGATAACGTAGTGACGGGTTCTTTCAATGGGCTTTTAGTGGCGCTATTTGGATTAACAGTTGTAAAAATACAGCGGGCACAAGGGGAAACAACCTCAAAATGTACTCCACCAATTTTGATCTGTTGCCAGCTATCTTCAGTAAATGCCCCAGTACCATTGACTACGATATTCGGTCGAAATTGAGCCATCTCAATAGGTTCTGCGGTTCGGCAATTTAAGTCAATTAATGACGCTTCTGAAATGAGTAGTAAAGGATAACCATCCGCAAAGCTAACCTGATCATTAGGACGTGTTCTGACGGGGCGTTGTGAATTTTCACCATAAAAATATAAATGGCAAGCCTTACCTAAAAATTTACTAAACCATTGGTCATACTCTGGATAACAATATTGAGCCTGAATGGTGTCTTTCCAGATAGTAATCGGCTGGTATTGGCTGGTAAATTGAGAATATTTAATGGTTAAGGTTGGCATGCCAGGGGCTGAAATTTGCAAACCTGTAGGAACAATGGCCGATTTAACCAAGGTCAGTTGAGGGTATTGGCGTCCAGTTATAAACAGCCCGTTGTCATCTACTAAGACGAACCGGCGATCAAATGCTAGTCCTTCACGATTAGCCATTGCTTGGCTGATAGAGAGTCCCGCGGTTGATTTGATTGGGTAAACGGTGATTGCAGATAAACGGGCAGTTTGAGACATGGAATATCACTCTAGACTAATCAAGAAGTTTACCTTAATCGATTCATCCAGGTTAGGCAAACACCTCAAATAGTAAGCTAATAATCGCAATACAGCATAAGCAGAGAGTGAATTGGCGAATTTGCGCCTTACTAATAAAGTGAAGTAATCGATAGGCAAGCCAGTTACCTAATAAAGTTGCAGGAACCAGTGGTAGACCCAGTTGCAAGTGTTGCCAATTAAATTTGCCCATTATTACTAGAATAATTAATGAGGTGATGCAACTGTAAAGGAAAAACCCTGCAAGGTTGGCTCGGATAAAGTCAGTGCTTTCATTTTGTACAATCAGTGCCATTGGAGGGCCACCAATAGAAGTACTGGTACCGGTTAAACCTGAGGCAAACCCAGCGATAAACAGCGCTTTAGGGGTAGCCTGGAAAGACCAATTGGCAAGACTTGTTAGCAAGGCAAAGGCGATCAGGATGGCGAGTGAAGCTGCAATTAAGGATGGGGATAGTATGAGTAATATACCACCACCTACGATACAACCGGGAATACGTCCTAACATTGCAGCTGTTAATCCTCTCATTGAAATTGAATGTCGGAAGTAATAAGTATTTGCTAAACAATTAAATAGTGCTGCCAGGATAATGGGGCCAGGCACATAGTCGGGGTTTATCAGAAATAATAATGGTGCAGCAATGATAGCCATCCCAAAGCCTATAGCCGTTTGCACTGCTGAGCCGATCAAAATAATCACAAAGGCGAAAGTTGTCGTAAGCCAATAGTCCATTGATTTGGTGACCTGTTACGGTATGAAAAGGCATGTGATAAATAGTGTAAGCTGAATAGCCTATGGTTGGGTAGTCAATGTTTGTCTGAGTTGACGTTTGCTTAAGCTGTAACCGCAAGCTTTGCTTAAAAAAAACCGCTGTTGATGATAAGTAAAAAGTTTTGAATATGTTAAAGTTTTAGCAACAAGTGAAAAATTCAAGGCCAAGTGCTGAGGAAATTATATGAATGCTGAAGTAAGGCTACGTATAAAAGCCCTGCTCAATATGTTAGGTATGGGTGATGTTGAGCTGCCAAATGAACCTGTAGTGAGCTTAAGTATTGATGATAAACTCACCATTAACATTGGTATGACGGATAATAGCCAAATTATTACCTTTTTTAGTAGTGTCGGAAAATTAGTGGAAGGTGATTTTCTGCAAGCAAAACAGTTGCTGAGCAACAATTTATTCAATGCGCAGTTTCCTCCCATGCTAACGGCCATTGATGATATGAGCAATGATATTATTTTATGGACTCAGCTTAACCTAGGGAATACGGATGACGCTGAGCTCTTCCAACTGTTAGAAGCTTATATTAACAAAGTGGAAGAACAGGTACAGACAGTAGAAACGGGTAATGAACCATCATTAGAGCAAAGCCAAGCTCCCACAATGAATACTACATTTGGTGTTAAAGTATAAGGCTATTTATTCGCTTGAATGTAAAAGTGCTCCGTTATGAAGTGCTTTTACACTGCTTAATAGTTACCTGCCATATTCCAATCCCTTGTTTGAGAGTGTAAAATTACTTACTGTAAAGCGCTTTGGTTTCAATACTTCTATTTACCGTCATTGCATGGCTACCGATCGGTTAGAATGGTATTAACCTAATTAACACGGTATATATTAGTTAAAGCCTTTAAAAAAATGGACGTTAGGATTAAAATCTAGCCGCGCAAACTAGTCGTAAGCATGTTGATTTTTCCCGTGAGATGGGTTTTAGCTAGCCGAAAGTAAGCTAGGTTGGCAATTATAGAAATGATTCGCGAAGAATATAGTATGCTTTCATATTCGGTTGTAATGAATAAGTTGGATTTATATTTGTCTGAGAGTAAACGTTTACAGGTATGGGTGGCTTTGGCACAGCTTTTTGCAGAGGTGATGCCATCGGAACACGTG
This sequence comes from Spartinivicinus poritis, assembly GCF_028858535.1. Classification (NCBI taxonomy): domain Bacteria; kingdom Pseudomonadati; phylum Pseudomonadota; class Gammaproteobacteria; order Oceanospirillales; family Zooshikellaceae; genus Spartinivicinus; species Spartinivicinus poritis. The sequence continues at coordinate 3,888 of NZ_JAPMOU010000040.1, read as the reverse complement.
CTGGAAAGTATCGCTAATGAGCTACAAGCCGCTCAAGTCGAACGGCAAACACTATATACCATTTATCGCTATGAAGTAGCTCCTTGCTTTTGGCGAGAGCGTTGGATGACTATGAATCAGCCACCCATTGGTTGGTATAGCCCGAGACAAATTACCTATAAAGTGGGCTTACATGTGAAAAACCTTTCTCCACGAAAAAAAAGGTGGATTGATGTAAAGTGGAAATTATTTAGTAAATGGGTTCCAAATCATTGGCAACAGCTAGAAAAATATTTAGCCTGAAACTATACGATTTGTGAATGATTTTTAGTCTTTTTCTATTTTTAGCCAGTTTATAGCATCGCTTGAAAGATATTTCAGAGAGCTATTTCTGGGTTATGATTAAACTTTAAAAAAAGCCATTAATACATTTAACTCTTTAGCGGCATCAAACATGACTTGAGCACTTTGTTGGCTTTCTACAACATTGCTATCAATCTCAACAATTTCTTTATTAATACTTTTTAGGTTTTTGCTGACACAAGTTGCTTCTTCAGACGCTTGTTTTATAAGCTCAACTATTGCCATCACATGGCTCTCACATTCTCTGGCATTTTTACTCATAGTTTTCGTGGCTAAAAAGTTATTCTCGACTGACTGAGATATTTCTTTAAAATTATTAATTACTCTATTGGTAATTGTGTCTGCATTAGTGCATGACGTTGAGATAGATTCTATATTTCTAGAAACAACGGTTATGGTTTCAGCTTGTTGTGCCATCATCTCAGCTATTTTTTGGTTATTTTCATTGACTTCTGTGGAGCGGTCAAAGGCATTATCACAGTTTTTCATGACAACAGTTAACCTGGTTTGGGCTGTTTTTACCAGGGTAGCCAGTTTTACATTGGCCTGCTGAGTTTGGGTTGCCAGCTTTTTTACTTCGCCCGCAACCACTCTAAACCCGCCCATATCATCAGCTGTTTGACAAGCTTCTATTGCTGCATTCAAGCTAAGTACATTGGTTTGTGTGGAAATTTCAGCAATTTGGTCAATGAAGCCAAAAATTTCATCTGTTACATTTTCGAGTTCGCCGAGTACCTTAAGTGTTGACTGGACGCTTGCTTGTGAACGGGTAGCTGCTTGACTGGAGTGCTCTGACAAGGCATTAATCGTACTTATATCATTTGAAAACTGGTTCATTTGTCTTGTCACTTGGTGAATACTATCGTAAATACTTTTTGATATTTCACTTAGTTCATCAATATCTTTTACACTGTTTTTTGTTAATTTATCTAGATTATTAAGTAATGACACAGACTTTTCTATTGAAAGATTGACTTCACTAATATTTTTAGAAGTGCTGACTGTTGCATCGGCAACTGACATGACATTGGTTGCCATGACATTAGAACTATCTGATATTTTGCCTGATTGCATTTTAAGGGATTCTGAGCTTGTAGCAATGTCTGTAAAGGTTTGAGCAAACTCACTCGCTTGTTGGGCTTGGCTGTTTGTTAGTGATTGGGTATTCCGTATGACAGGAGATATTCGATCATGAAACAGTTCTTGAAGTGATTGAGTCATCATGCCAACTTCGTCTTTTGTTGATACAGAAACGACTGAAGTCAAGTCGCCTTGTTTGGCAATTTTTACCATGTTTGACAGCTGTTTTATTGGCTTTATAAAAACTATTTTTATATAAATGAAAAGAGAAATATAAATAATTAACGTTATACAGCCAATTAACGCTAATGATTTGGCCAGAACCTTATTATTGTTTAACACCGTTTGTTTGTTTTCATCAATTTTCAGGCGATGGATATTCTTCATTTGTAACACTAAATCGCCAGCACTTTCCAGTTGTAGCTTTCCTTTTCCAAGTAATAAATTCAGTCCTGCTTCTTGATCGAAATTTTTATTGTAATGAATCGCTTGATCTATGGTTGTATCCATCTCATGAATTATTTCAACGTAATGATCTATCTTTTTTTGCAAGAGACTACTTTTTATATTACTTCTGTAGTCATCTACATAATTTTCAAAAAGACGACGTTCCTCTTCAATAATTTGTTCTACCTCTAACATGCTTTGCTCTTCAGTTAATGTCATATGAGTAATGGCATAGAGCATGATTTGAGTAAAGTGAGTATCAAGGTTTTGCGCAGAAAGAATAGGATCAACTTCTTCTTCAATAATTGCAACAGTCTTCTCAGTTGATCTAGATGAGAGGGTATAACTAATAACAGCCACACTAAGAATAATGAGTATATTTAAAATACTATAGAGAGTGACCTTGGTTAATATATTCATATTATATACAGCAAGAGTCCTATCTATTTCATCATTGCTTGCCAAGTAGCAGGTGTGGCAGGTATATAATGTTCATCCTTAAGCTGACTAACAATAACCAGGTTGGAACCTTGATAAGGGTTGCTGGTAAAATCGATAGTTAGTCCCCCGAGGCTTAATTTGGTGGTTTGCACTTGCTTCATAAAGTTTTCACGAGTTAGTTCTCCATTAATATTACTAAGAATAGCCAGTGTCATTTTTCCGACAATATAACCCTCTAGTGATACAAAGCCAAAGTCATTTTTTAAGGCTTTTTTAGCCTCGGCAACAATTGGTAGTTTGGAATTGAGTAAAGGAACTATTTGGGTCATCAATACTCATTCTGTTGCTTTGTACTTTGTTAAGTCTGCTTTATAATTATCAGCACCAGTAAATGAGACAGCCGAAATAATCCATTTTTCTTTATTGACAACATTTGCCACCCGAACGAAATGAGCAATATTTCCGTAGGCGCCAACAGTAACGACAAGCTTACAATTTTTTCCGGTTTTTTGTTCCCAATCAACGAGTGACTGATAACCTGGACGAACTTTATTAGTGTTCCTTTGGTAAACGCCAATAGGCCCAATACCATTTCTGGCTGGAATTACTCCTTCCATTTTGATTATTTTATCGTATAAGGTTAACACATCAGTATCTGCATTATGTTCAGCAAGTGCTTGACGAATACCAACTAAACCTGCCATCCCATAGGCATCATTTTGTACATAGGCACACACTTCATTGGGTTTTAGTCCATTAGCAATTCCCTGGTTTATTACAGCGGCTGTTTCTTGAATATAACTTGCTCGAAAATTAACGACAGGTCCGGGTGCTGGCCGCAAAATACCGGCACCAGTAAAAAAACCAACAGCAGGAATATTAGCTTTTGCAAGTAAAGGTAATGTGACTTTGGCTGTTGGTGTACCAACATTGCCAATCATTAAAAATATTCCCTGGTCAATTAAGGTAATTGTGGCGTTTCTTGATTTTCTAGGTTCATAAAAGTCATTGAGGTATTTTATTATGATATTTTTGCCTTTAACTGTTTGTTCTTCCAATGCTGCATTGAGCCCTTTTTGCATGCCTAGGCCCAGTCCTTTTGCCTTGCCTTTTAAAGCAAGTACAGAGCCAAAAATAAGCTGTGAATCTGTAACGCCTGGATCTGTTGCCCAAGTAGAATTAGCAATAGTGATGCTTAGTACTAGTGTGCAATGAATAAGCCTCATTTTCCTAGGTACTCAATAGGAGTGATTAACCGACAAGTATAGACAACAACTTTCTTTATATAGGTATTAGGATGCTTCATTTTCAGTGATTTTTATCAGTAAATCAGTGATGAATACTCTTCGCCTTGGTTATACATGATGATGTGATATAGTGCATATTATTATGTGATCTACTTCAAATAGTTATTGTGGTGGTCTAAGAGTGACAAAATTGGTCACTTTTAAAAAACTACATAGTTAGGTTTTTAATCTTTAGGCACCATTATTTTTATATGTATACCCATAACGAATCATTTTTAGGTGTAACTGAGTACCTAATCTGCAAACTCAGCTAATCCATTACCCATGATTG
>NZ_JAPMOU010000039.1 GCF_028858535.1 Spartinivicinus poritis | reverse complement strand
TAAGTCCTTCCTTTTCTTTATACTTAAAAACGTGCTGTCTGAAGTCGAGAGAATATGTCATGTGTAGTATTATGCCATATTATAGATTTTTAGCTATACCACCAAAAAAAAGATTCTCAAATTGATCTTTGCTTCTAAAACTTTTTCCTCCGTGTATCATAATTTGGTGCTTTTTATCATCAAACATAGGATTATAAGAAGCATTGTCATCAGCAACTACGGGCATTGCAATGACTAAAGCAAGATAAACGGCAGGTGCTGGCATTTTTTTTAAATGAATAGATTTCATAACTACCTATTAATTAATTTAAAAGCTAAAAGGTTGATTGTTTGATGAATATAAAAAAACACCAATAAAGCTATTTCAACGACAGCTAAGGAAATAACGCTGATCCTAGTTTAAACTTACCTTCTCGGAAAAATAGCTTTTTCATGATTGTGAGTCTCTATAATAGATTCCCAGCATTGTAAATTGCAATCTACAAGACTTAGATTTCTAATCAATCAAATTATTTGTCAACCATATCACATGAGAATTTAAATTTACATGCACATTACAAAACTGCCTAATATTTATACAGTGATATTGAAATAGACCATTTGACATGAATAATGGAGTATATGAGTAGTTTTAGCGTCCCTGATTACACGCCTTATTATTTCCTTAGTCGTTATTCAACAATTGATAATATAATCGCTTTGAAATTCTTAAGGATTAATTTAGGTGTTGTACTGAAAGTGTGTTGTGTAAAAATATGTGCCTCTTGGTAACCATGAGCCAGTTTTCTTAATTCCAAGAATAAAAAGACAACTCTCTCGTGGTGTCTCTTTGAGTAATTCTTGATTTAAGTAATGGCGTGGATGGGTTCGACTTTGATTTGTGATCTGCTGAGGAATTTATTCGTATTGTGACCATTTTGCGCTATGTAGTCACTCGTCGTTTTTTCTCGAAAGTTGAGATAAGTTGGCCAGTTTTTGCTAGGTCAACAATCAAGCATGAAAAGTTAATGCTACTTGTTCATTGGCGAGCAGGAATGGTAGGAGTGTCTGTCTGATGGGAGTGGTATGAGCTGAGATATTGTAGGAGAAGTGTCTGCTGTCTATTCACCCAAATACGTATCCAAGATGTCTTATTGTGTAATGTAGTGAAATTAAGTTATTTTACCTGGCTGCTTAAGGTTTTAGTTTTTATGACTAGGAGGTTGGAATAATGCTAAAAAAATGCCTGTTATCTGCGTGTATTTTTGGGTTATCTGCTAATAGCTTAGCTGAAGTTAATCAAATGATTACTTACGCAGATATTCGTGAAAACATAGGAATTATACCAGGTAATATCCGGCAAAATGCAGAGACTGAAGATCGGCTAGACTCGCCAGGAGACATTTTTGTTTTTGACCAAATCCTGCTTGGAGAAAATGGCAAAGACATTATGGGGCGCAATGCAGGCTTTTGTATTCGAACAGACCCTGGCATGCCTGACTTTAGTGGTACTGATCATCCCTCATTACCAGATGACCCTAAAAACAACCATGGCCAATGTCAATGGAGTCTTGTTTTTAGCAACGCTGGAAAAGCAAGAAAAGGTAGCATACAGGTTGCGGGGCGAGAGTCTGATATAGGCTTGTCAGAACTTACAATCATTGGTGGAACTGGAGATTTTGTGGGAATTAAAGGGGTGTTATGTAGTACTCCCGAGCCTCAAAATAAACGCTTTAAACAAGTTTTAGTGTATTCAAAAGATGGTAAAGATAAAAACCAGTTACGCTGCCCATAGTGGATGTATTTAAAAGGGAGGTATATACCAAAAGACTGTAGATCCTTTATCGTTGTAATTTGAATAAGTTTCTATAAGCCTCCCTATTAATAAGGTTGTCGCAAAAGCTGGGAAATATGGAGTGAAGGGGTATTCTTCATATTTATTTTCCAGTATCCTTTCGCGATCCTCTATAGAGGCTTATAGCTGTTTTATGGCTTAATCAACTGTTGACCTGATCGAATGACCAAATTGCCATTAACCTTCGCAATTTTTAACCAGGGCATGTCACTGGTAAACTTTAAGGTATGTTCTGGAAAATCAAATTGAGCATTTCTCGCTGCTTTTACAATGGCAGTCGCAATATCACGAAAGGCTGACTTACCTTCCTCTGTTGCTATATTTGAAAATCCATTGACAGCTCTATTAACTTCCTGTTGGATTTGTTGCCAGTGTTTGGTAAAAGGCGTTAGGTTATCGGCTCTGCTAGGGTTAAATCTAAATAAGTCACTGACGCGCTGTCGAGTAACAGATTTAGCCCATAATTCTGGTTGCTCTACTGGATGAATTAAATTGTGGCGGTCAGCAATTCGTGCGGCGTCTTTAACGCCTAGTTGGGTTGATGCTTCATTGGTACTTGCTGGCTGATTAACAGACTGGTTTGTTCCTGATGGGGTGGTTTCAGAAGCAACTTCACCACGGCTGTTTATTGTTTGTGAGCCACTATCAAATCGGGATGCCGAAGTCGTTTCTTCAGTAGCCGTATTTACAGGTGGCTCATGGACTTCCGCTGTGGTTTGGATACTATTACTTGTAGCAGACTCTGTAGTTTCAGCGGAGTTGGTAAAAGCGGTTTCTGCTTCTGCTGCAAGCCCTTCACCAACAGTTTCTCCTTCTGCTAACAGTTCACTACTGCCAAATTCTGCTGATTCCAAAGCGATACTTTCAAATGCCGCTGACCCAGCAGCTTCACCTGCGGCGACTTCTGGGGCAGCAACAGCACCTACGCCTAAGGAAGCAATTATTGCAGCCACACTAGCGGCCGCGTCAACGATATTGCCAATTTGATTGTTTAAGTAAAATTGTGGCCAGAAAGTATCTCTATTACGTTCGGATAATTCATTTTTCCAATGATTTAAAAAAGGTTTTACTTGATTAAAATCCTGTATACTCTGTCCTAAATTATAACCTCCCAGGGTAATGAGGTTTATACCGAAGTTTGCTGCAATTCGGCCTGCCGTGTTTTTAATACCAAAGTCATCATCTGATTTTGCTTCTTGCAAAATTTGTTCGGCTTCTGCTGTATTTTTTGCTTTTGATAGTTTTACTAGTGTTTCTCCAAGTAAGGTTAAGTCTTTTGCATTATTTGACGAACTATCAAGAGCGGTTATGTGGTTGTTAATTTCAGCTTTTAGCTCATTGATATGAGCCTGACCGTTGGGTAAAGATTGTAAGAAATCAAATTTGCCATTCTCGAGTTTTTGAGATGTTTGGCGAAGTAGCTGTTTATAATAGCTAGCCACTCTTGCGTAAGGGTGTGGTTTGCTAGTAATTGTGCCTTCAGCATTAAAAGAGGGCTTCCACTCAGCCACTGCCTGGTTAAAGCTATTGAGTATTTTTTCGTATTGCTCATTGGGATGATATTCAATTTTATCTGCAATTTTTTTGAATGGATGACCCATGAAAACACTGAAAGGAGACAGACTTTCTAATACCTTGCCTGTTTCAGCAAGTGCATTACTTGTAAAGTTACTCTTATCTAACTTGAGTGTTTCTGCTTCTCCATGCTGCTCTTTATAAAGCTGTCGAGCTACTGAAAGTAAGGCTGTTCGGTGGAGATCAAAAGGCTGTCCCACTTCTTCCCATTGATGTTCAACTCCATGATTGACAGGATAAAAACCATGTTCGTTTTTTAATGCATTAATAAAATTAGCACGAAGGTTTTTTAAGCTATCAAGGGTTGTCTGGTCAGGATTAATGGTTTCATTAAAGTTGGCGTTATTAAATAGTAATGCGGCTTCATCGAGTGCTTTGCGTTGGGTAAAACTTAATGTGGCCAAAGCGGCGGCTGGCTGATTAGTCAGGTTGTTATAAAACGACTCAGGTATGGTTAATCCATAGCGGCGTAATACGGCATTTAGTGCTTTTTGTGGGGTATCAATTGTTGATTTTTGACTCCAGTTCACCCAGTTGTCTAAGCGTTGTTGGGTATTACGAAAACGATCACTTACCCAGCCTTCTTGCCAGGCATCGGTGGCAAATAGAGAGTTTTGTTGACTGGCTTCAGAGAGCAATCCTCTCATGCCATATCCATTAAGCGCATTGACGTCGGCTTTGCCATTTAATATATCAATGGCTGCTGCTTTAGCTTGTTGCTTAGAGGCATTTGGATGAATAGCGGCGTAATATTTAAAGGCAAAAACTTGTTTATTCAGTTTTAACCAATATGTTGGAGTGTTTTCAGGGGAGTCAATAGACGTTGACAGTACATCCTCCACTAATTTTTGTAAATTACGTCCTGATTGTTGATATTCCTGGTGGTTTTCAAATCGTGGATCAGCAAGTGCGCTACTAAAAATATCCACCACTTTATTATGTAAGTTGGCCACGTGTGGTTGGGATTGCGTATTATGCGTAGTTTGCTGGGCAATCTTTGGAGCTATTGCCCGTATGGCTTGCTGAATGGGTGAGCCTTTGGAGGTTTTATATTGTTTAAGGTGTTGAGTATTTTTTTCAGAAAATGAGTTGGAGACCTTATCAGCATTGCTCTGATAGGTATTCTGCTGATGAGAATTGGTATGGGAAATAGACATTATAGTGAAGTCCTTTGTAATAAATCATCCAGTTGACGAAATGGACATAAAAATAAAGTGGGTTGGTTAATAATTAGAAGTGAGTAAATGATAATTTACAAGAGGGGTGTATGAAGCCTTTCACACTGTATGTAAGGATATTTTTTATAGAGTGGGTGATGTGAACTGATTAATTAATTATTTGTTTAAAAATGACTTTTTTATAGCCTTAACCGTTGGTATGTATGCCACATACATTGGTTATATGATTTATTACTGAGCTCAACTGTCAGTCAAAAGATAGGTATATTTACCTATAAATATTGTCTGGTAGTTAAACAAGATTGGCTAACCAAAAATTAGATAACCTTGATTTGAAAAACCTGTTCCAAGATATCTTGAACTTTTTTTAAGAATCCCCATCTTAAGGGCACCTCTGTGAATAAACAATTAGTAGAAGTGCCCTTAACATCAAATACTCAATCAGTTGCATTGTTATTGCAGAAAAAAACTCATAACAGGAGAGTAATGATGCTGGAAGTTAGCCAGTTAACCCGTTGTTATGGCAGTTTCAAAGCGGTTGATAATGTCAGTTTTACCATCGGGAAAGGTGAAATTGTCGGCTTGCTCGGTCATAACGGCGCAGGTAAAACCACTATAATGAAAATGCTAAGTGGTTACTTAGAGCCTAACCAAGGAGCCATCAATATTGATGGTGTAGATCTGCAGCTTGACCCCAAACGGGTACAACAAAGTCTGGGCTATTTACCAGAAAACCTGCCAGTTTATCCCGAAATGTCAGTAGCTGATTACCTTGACTACGCTGCGGAAATTAAAGGGTTAACCAATAACCATAAAATTGCCGAGATTAAGCGGGCAATCCAAGCGACAGATATTGGTGCTAAATTGCTTGACCCGATTGCCATTTTATCGCGGGGTTATAAGCAGCGGGTTGGAGTGGCACAAGCTATTTTAGGTCAACCGAAATTGTTGATTCTGGATGAGCCAACGAATGGTTTAGATCCCACCCAAACGGATCATATGCGACAGTTGATCCGAGAGATTGCTAAAAATGCGACGGTGATTTTATCCACTCATATCATGCAAGAAGTGGACGCCATTTGTGACCGAGCATTAATCATCCGTCATGGTCAGTTAGCGGTTGATGCAAAATTAGAAACTCTCCGCTCAAGTCATTTCTTACGGCTTGTGACGTCAATGGGTAACAAACAAGCGAAAACCCTATTGGAGGCCTTACCTGGTTTAGACAATGTCGAAGCTCTTGAGCAAAAGCCTTCAGAAACAGTCAAAACCCCGGTTATTCACTACCGTTTGAAATTGACTGAAGGTCACAGCCCATTAGAGGTGAGTGCGTTCATCGCTCAACAAATCGTCGCAGCCGAAGCTCAATTATATGCTATTACAGCAGAGCATCGTGATTTAGAAACCTTATTTAGAGAAGTCAATGAGTCGCCTGTTACCGTTCAGTCTCAGGAGGTTAAAAATGCAGCCTAACGGACAACCCCTACCATTGATTCGTCGCATTGCGGCTAAAGAGGTGGTGCTATTTTTTGCTTCGCCAGTAGCCTATTTGTTTTTAGCCACCTTTGCTGCCGTTACATTATTTATTTTCTTTTGGGGAGAAGCTTTTTTTTCCCGCAACATTGCCGATGTGCGGCCTATGTTTGAATGGATGCCATTGTTATTAATATTCTTGGCCAGCACATTGACCATGCGCTTATGGAGTGAAGAGCGGCGCACCGGTACATTGGAGCATGTGCTAACTCAACCAGTACCCTTATGGCACTTTGTGGTGGGTAAATTTGCTGGCTGTTTATTATTATTGGCTATTGCGCTTGCCATTACTCTGCCATTACCCATGAGTGTCTCATTAATGGGGGATTTGGATTGGGGGCCTGTATGGGCTGGTTATTTAGCTACATTTTTATTGGGTGCAGCTTATTTAAGTATTGGCTTATTTGTTTCGGCCCGCAGTGATAACCAAATTGTCAGTTTAATCAGTGCGGTTACCCTTAGTGGCTTATTTTATTTAATTGGTACCAATACCATTACTGATTTCTTTGGTAACCAAGCGGGGGAATGGTTACGTGCATTGGGAACTGGCTCGCGGTTTGATGCTATTACCCGCGGCGTTATTGATTTTCGCGATTTATATTATTATCTCAGTATGATTGCGGTTTTCTTAGCGCTAAATACTGTTGTTTTAGAAAAGGAGCGCTGGGCAACCCAGCAGGTGACTCCACATCATCAAGCCTGGCGAGCAGTAACAGGATTACTGTTAGCCAATGCGATTGGGGCTAATTTATGGCTAGGACAAATGAATAGCATTCGTCTGGATGTCACTGAAGGTAATCAATATTCTATTTCTGAAGCAACGAGCGGTTATCTTAATCAGTTGCAAGAGCCTTTATTGGTGCGTGGTTATTTCAGCAGTAAAACACACCCCTTATTAGCGCCATTAGTACCACAGTTGCGGGACTTAATTGAAGAGTATGACGTTGCGGGTAAAGGCAAGGTGCGGGTGGAGTTTATTGATCCTGCTACTCATCCTGAACTGGAAGAAGAAGCCAATCAGAAATACGGTATTCAACCCGTGCCTTTTCAAGTCGCAGATCGCTATCAAGCATCGATTGTTAGTTCTTACTTTAATGTGCTGGTACAGTATGGCGATGAACATCAGGTGTTGGGTTTCCGTGATCTAATTGAGGTAAAAGCCCGTAGTGAAGCAGATGTTGATGTGCAACTGCGCAATCCTGAGCATGATTTAACCCGTGCTATTAAAAAGGTATTAAATAGCTATCAGGCAGGAGGTAATCTGTTTGACACCGTTAAAAGTGAGCTGGTATTTAATGGCTATATATCGAATGTGTCGGCCTTACCTGAAAAATTAGTGGACTTTAAAAAGACCATTAATAAGGTGTTAGATAAACTAAAAGCGGACGCCAATGGCCGTTTGACCGTAAACTTTATTGACCCAGATGCAGATGGCGGGAAAGTCGGTCAGCAAATTGCTCAAGACTTTGGTTTTAAACCGATGGCCACTAGCTTACTGAGTAATGATCGCTTTTATTTTTATATGACTTTGGCAAACCAAGAGGAACAAACCGTGCAAATTCCGCTGGGGGATATGAGCGAGGGGAGTTTTGAACGTAATTTGAAAACAGGCATCAAACGTTTTGCCAGTGGTTTTACTAAAACAGTCGCTTTGGTTACACCACAAGTGCCAGCTTATAACCCTTATGGTATGGCTAGCGGTGCTCGGTTTAGCCAGCTAGAACAGTTTTTAGGTGACGAGTTAAATATCAAGCGGGAAGATCTCAGTGATGGTCAGGTGTCAGGTGATGCGGATATTCTACTGCTAGCGTCGCCTAAAGAACTGGACGAAAAACAACTATTTGCTGTCGATCAATTTCTGATGCAAGGGGGGACTGTTATTGCGGCAACTTCACCCTATAGTGCCAGCCTCAGTAATCGTAGCTTAAGTTTGCAAAAACAAAATAGCGGTTTGCAGGATTGGCTTGCCTATCATGGATTACTGATTGAAGATAAAGTCGTGATGGACCCACAAAATGCTGCTTTTCCTGTGCCAGTGACGCGTAATGTAGGAGGCTTTCAGTTTCAGGAAATGCGCATGTTGGATTACCCTTATTTTATTGATGTAAGAGGTAAAGGGTTAAACCAAGATAATCCAATTACTGCTGATTTACCACAAGCGACAGTGGCGTGGGCTTCACCTATAAAAATTAATCAGGCAAAACAAGCAGGCCGTAAAGTCACTGAATTATTGCGCAGTTCTGAAGGGGCTTGGCTTTCTTCATCAATGGATATTATGCCTAAAATTACCCGTGATGGTTTAAGTGCTTTTACGCCAGAAGGTCAACAAAGCGCTCAGTTGTTAGGGGTTATTAGTGCGGGTCGGTTTAGCTCTTACTTTGCTGATAAAGAGTCTCCCTTACTCACCAAAGATGATAAGGCAGACGAGGCAACAGGTGAAGAAGCAGACAATACTAAAGATAGTCAAACAGCTGAGTCAAAACAGACGACAGTATCTAGTGTTATTACTCAGTCACCGGAGTCAGCTCGGATTATTTTATTTAGCTCCAATGACTTTTTACGCGATCAAGTGATTCGGATGGCAGGCTCATCAACAGGTAGTGAATACCTCAATAACCTACAATTGCTGACAAATACGGTGGACTGGTCGTTAGAGGATGTCGGTTTACTCAGCATTCGATCCCGTGGCCATTTTAACCGCACGTTACCACCCATGGAGCATGATGTGCAATTATTTTGGGAATATCTCAATTATGGCATGGCGATTTTTGCTCTGGGGATTATTGCCATTGTGCAGCGGCAGCGAAAACGTGCCCAAGATAATCGCTACTTAGCTTTGTTAGCCAATTAAGGGGAGGTTAAAATGGCAAAATTAAAAACCTGGTTAACTGGCCTGCTAGCTATCCAGCTGGTGTTGGTTGTAGGGCTTTTTTGGCGCAGTGAACACCAGCAGCAACAAAACATACAACAACCGTTGTTTGGCTTTAACCTGGCGGATGTGACTAAGGTGATCGTTAGTGATAGCGATAATCGTGTAACGATGAGTAAGTCTGGTGATCATTGGGTGTTACCAGAGTTAGCTAACTTACCAGCGAATCATGATAAATTAACGGATGTATTAGCTAAACTGGAAAGCATTCAAACAGGTTGGCCAGTAGCAACGACTACTTCCAGTCACGAACGCTTTGACGTATCTGAAGATAAATTTCAACGACAAGTGCAGCTTTATCAAGATGATAAGCTGGTAGGGAGTGTATTGGTTGGTACTTCGCCTGGTTTCCGCAAGGCGCATATCCGTAAGCCGGAAGATGATGCTGTTTATACAGCTCAGTTAAACAGTTATGAGCTCCCTGTAAAAGGGAACGATTGGCTGAATAAATCATTGTTGGCAGCAGGAAGTGTGGATAATATCAAGTCGATCGAAGGTACTGACTACCGTTTGGAGAAGTCAGACGACAGTTGGGTTTTGAGTGAAAGTAAACAATCATCATCCAATGCAGCTAATGCTACAAAACTGGATATGGTAAAAGCCCAACAGCTAGCCACAGCCTTGGCTAACTTACAGGTGCAAGGTGTAGCAGATAAGCAACCTCATGCTGGTGCTGACAGTAAGCTCGGAGCCATTGAGGTTGTCAATGATAAAGGTAAACTGTCTTATCAGTTGACTGCTGTTGATGATACATACTTCATTAAGCGTAGTGACGTTGAGCAGGCCTTTACTATCAGCAAATACGACTATGAACGTATCACCCAAGTTGGTTTGTCACAGCTGGCATTACAAGTGGAGCACTCAGATAAAGCCGTTGCTGAATCAAAAAAGGCTACTGATACTCAAACGGCAACTGAAGGACAAGCCTCATCAAAGCAGCCACCTGAAAAAGTGGAAACTTCTCAGTCAGATGAAGAAGGGACTACTCTCACTGAGACTGATGCATCAAAAAGCTAGTATTAACTAATAATTAATAGCACTCATAGTTTTTAGCGGTATAATCGGCATTATATCGCTAAACATTCCTACCAAAACACAAACTTCCTATCTGATATCGTACACTATTATTATGCTACTCATTGTTAATGAGTCTTTCACGATGCCCTCTTTGAAAAAGGGAGAAGTTGGATTGTGCTATAACAATAGTGCAATAATATAAAAATTTTATAAGGACGACTAATGGACTCATCTCCTTGGCTTTCTAACTTTTTTATTACACCAGAATTTCTCACCCAAGTGAGTCAATCAATTACGCGGTTTATTGCAGCACTTTTATTACTGCTATTTGGATTTTTTGTTGCTCGTTTTTTGAAGGACTTCAGCAGCCGTTTAATTGACAGTACTAGTCGGTTGTTACATCGCTTTTCGAAACAGGGGGCAGGCTATATTCAACAGTTGCAGCCTGCTAGCAGTCGCTTTGTACCCCTTCTGGTGTATTGGGTCACCCTAATAGTGTTTATAGGATTGGCAACCAATGTTTTGGGTATAGAAATTTTTACTAAATGGATTGATGCCTTTTTAGCTTACTTACCCACATTAGTCGCGGGTATTGTCATCATACTGGGTGGCTTTATTTTTGGAGAAATGGCAAAAGACTTAGCCACCAGTGCGGCTATTGCGGCGAACCTTCGTCACAGTGAGCTACTTGGACGAATTGCCCAAGTGTTTTTAGCTGGTAGTGCCATTTTAATTGGTGCAGGCCAGGTAGGGATCGATGTTACCTTTGTGGTGAATATGGCTACCGTTGCTTTAGCCGCAGTTTTAGGGGCTTTTGCCCTGGGGTTTGGTTTGGCAACGCCACGACATGTCAGTAATTTTATTAGTGCGCGCTATGTACAACGGCATTACCAGGAAGGTGAAACTATCCAGGTAGGAGATTATGGTGGTCGAATTGTCGAAATTACCCCCCATGCGGTGGTCATTGAAACTGAGCAGGGTGAGTTGCACATTCCTGCTAAATTTTTTACCGAAGAGCCTTGCTTAAAACGTATTAAAGAAGTGCAAAGTGGTCAAGATGAGCGTGAGGAGGCTATCAATGGAGAGTAAACAAAAGCTTGCATTAACTTATCTGGAAAGGTCTCCTGAAGCGGCTGCAAAAATATTAGAAACCATGTCAGAAACTGTTATTGTGGATTTACTGAAACTTGCACCTACCTCGGCAGGTGCTGCTACGCTGGTACAGCTGACCAGTGCCAAAAGCATTGCTTGTTTAGACCAGTTAGATCATACCACTGCTGCGAAGTTAGTGACACAACTATCGGCTACCCATGCTGCGACGTTATTAAAAGGGCTTTCTCGAACCAAAACCAAAGCGATTTTGCATCAAATGCCTAAGTTAAAAGCCCAGGCTATTCAAGTGTTATTAGCATATCCGACAAGTGTGGTAGGGGCTTGGATTACCCCTCAGGTATTAACATTAAGAAATAATATTACCGTAGCAGAAGCATACCAACAGCTAAAGTCGTTTCAAGGCACCATTCAGCACCGATTGTTTATTTTAGATCGACGGCAAAAACTGGTGGGGGTTATCGCTGCAACTGATGTGATGGGGCAGGTTGATGAAGCTAAAAAGCTAAGTGAGTTAATGGAGGCTAAGCCTGAATCTCTGCGTTCTCGGTTGCAGTTGAGTCAGGCGCAAAAACATCCTGACTGGAGGTATTCAATTGTGATGCCTGTGGTTAATCGACATGATGAGTTTATTGGTGTATTAAATTATGGCGCCTTGAATCAAGCTATTGAGCAATTAAAAAATCTACCTGAAAAAGTGATGGAAGCTCCTCAATTAAGCGACAGTCTTGGGCAATTACTTTCAGATAGTATCACTGGTGTTTGGCAAACGTTGCGTGATGCATGGGATTTAAATTCGAGAGGAGGACAAGATGACCAGCGCTAGCCTTTCAGGAGCCAGTAATGGTGATAGCATAGCCATTAATCGATTAAGTCAACAGTTTCTTCTAGAATACCCTAAAGAAGCTGCAAATGTCTTAGAAGCTTATCCACTTGAAGAAATCGCTTTACTATTAGCTGAGCAGTCAACGGCTACGTTAATTCGTATTTGGAGTTTTTTCCCGCCTCATATTGCTGATCAATTATTGCCTTTGCTGGAAAACCGTGCTCAAAAAAATTTATTATTGGCAATGGATACACCTGATTGTGCGCAAACGCTGAATCGCTTATCGAAAGAAGATAAAACACAATGTTTGGATAACTTACCGGAAGATTACGCAAACGATTTACAAAGGCTGCTTGAATATCCTGAGCGTACTGCAGGGCAAATGCTAGACCCGAGAGTTATTCGGTTGTTACCCGATAATACGGCAGATGATGCACTACGCTTACTACGGAAACAAAAACATAAGCCGATTAGAAAAGTGTTTATTGTGGATGCTGATCAGCAGTTGCAAGGCATCGTTGATATTACTGCCTTAGCTCTCAGTGAAGGCGATGAAAAATTACAACAACTGGCGTTGCCACCGAGGGCATTAATATCACCTTTTGACTCCTTAGATGAAGTTGCAGACAAATTAACTCAGTTTAAGCTGGATACTTTACCTGTCGTTGATATTAATGGGAAATTATTAGGCGCGATTCAACACCCGTCATTATTACGAACTTTACAAGATAACTCATTAACTGATATCCAAGCTATGGTGGGGGTGAGTAGAGAGGAGCGTGCTTTATCCAAAGCCTGGTTTGCGATTAAGAAACGTCTACCCTGGATGGAAATCAACTTGGTGACTGCCTTTGCTGCTGCATCAGTGGTTGCTTTATTTGAAGATACCATTGCCAAGTTTACAGCACTGGCTGTATTGCTTCCTGTCGTCGCAGGGCAGTCAGGTAATGCCGGCGCCCAGGCACAAGCAGTCACTATTAGAGGGTTAGCCTTAAAGGAAATTACCGTCAGAAACTGGTTAAGGGTGTTATTTAAAGAGATTAATATTGGGATGGTAAATGGTGTTGCTATTGCCTTAACCACCGCAATTGGTGTGTATATTTGGAGCACAAGCTTTGGCCTCTCACTTGTGATTGCTATTGCGATGGTGATTTCCATGGTAATGGCAGGCATGGCAGGAGCCGTTGTCCCTATTGTATTAACCAAACTGGGTCAAGACCCAGCCCAGTCATCGTCGATTATTCTAACCACAATTACAGATATTGCCGGTTTTATGTCATTTTTGGGGATTGCCACATTACTGTCAGCGTTGTTATAAGTTTACTGAAGTGATCTAACGTAAAATGAAAAAAATCACAATCATAGGAAATGGCGGAGCCGGTAAATCCTCGCTAGCAAAAGCGCTGGGTAAACAACTGAAATTACCCGTTTATCATCTTGATCAAATTATTTGGTTACCAAACTGGGAAGCAATATCAGAAAGCGAGTTTTGCAGCAAGCATCAATCTTTGATTGCAGGTGATAGCTGGATTATTGAAGGACTTGGTTATGACTCATCAATTGAGAGTAGATTCTTAGCTTCAAATACTATTATTTATATAGACTTTTCTATAGTTACCCATATGCTTTGGGCAATCAAAAGAAGTATTAAGTCTTTTTATACAATGCCTAATGGCTGGGCCAAAGACTGTCAGACGGTCACAAAGCTTCCGTATATCATGCGGATTATTTGGCACGTCCACAAGTATACTCGACCTTATATATTAAGTATTTTAAAAAAATACGAAAAAACTAAAGTAATACATTATATAAGAAGTCCCAAGGAGTTAAATGGTTTTTATAAAAAGATTGAAACTGTTAGTAACTAGCTTGGTATATATAAATTGGGTTTGGGGAGGGAAAACAGTGATGATCAAAAAATGCTAAAAAAAATTCTGTTAGTTGGGTTTTTGCTATTAATCATTCTGACAGGTATTGTGCTTTTCTATTTTGCCTATTTAGGGTATCAATCCAAATCGGGGCAGCCGAGTGGTCTTGTCAATGCTATGCTGGCTAAATGTCCCGCTAAGCCTAATTGTGTCAACAGTGAGTTTAAAGAAGATACTACTCATTTTATTGAACCGCTAACCCTATCAACTCTGCCGTCTAAAGATATTGTAGCAGTGATCATATCGGTTATTGAAAAGTCTGGTGGTACGGTTGTTAGTCAGCAGGAGCATTATGTTGCAGCAACTTTTACATCAAATATTTTTGGCTTCGTTGATGATTTAGAGGTTAGGTTAGATGAAACAAACAAATTGATACATATCCGCTCAGCTTCAAGGGTAGGGTATAGTGATCTTGATCAAAACCGTAAGCGGGTGAGTGGTATAAAGCAACGTTTATTGCCCTTGTTATGACCAAAGAAAACATCATTCAGGGGATATAGCCAAAGCAGAAGGGTATAATAATGTACGAAATTGAACGTTTACCCAAAAAGTATGAAAAAAAATATTCTGAAGATAAGTTTTGGAGTAAGGTAAAAAAATATGCAAAAAAGGCTGGTGAATCTGTTTTGGAGCCTGCTTTAAAAATGTACTATGCCTTGATTGATTCAGACACTCCAGCCTGGGCGAGGGCAGTCATCGTCGGAGCTTTGGGGTATTTTATTTCTCCCCTAGACTCTATTCCAGATATAATACCGGCATTTGGTTTTACTGATGACTTGGGTGTTTTAGCTGCTGCTTTAGCGACCGTTGCGGCTCATATAAAAGATGAGCATGTAGAAAAGGCTAAAAAAACACTTAAGAAGTGGCGTGGCCAAACTGACTCACCAGAGTAAGTAACCTCCATTAACTTCCAATACTGCATTGCGTATTGCAGACAATAAAAATTCAATAGCACCAACTTGGTTATCAGATTGCATAACGCGGCCTAAAGCACTGCTTGCAGAGTAGGAAGCCACCTTGTGCAAGGCCCCATCAGCTTGCGCAGAGGCCATAAACAGTTATTAGAGGTGCCCTTTAGATTTACTTGTGTTATCGTGTTAAGTATGACTACTTTATCAAAAACTGTAATACCCATGATGATGCCTATGTCTACACAACGAATGTTGTGGGGGATGGGCTGCCTCTTTTTATAATTTTCCATTTTGGCATTACCCATTCCTTCACACACTGATTTGACTGGAATGGGTATAGCAAGGTCTTTTTTAACTCTTCATTTCAGTCAATATGAAACCATTTGACTAGTGGAGATTTAAAGATGACAGACATTATTACTACCCCGATCTTTTATGCAAACGGTAACCCTCACCTGGGTCATGCTTACAGTGGTTATATTGCTGATGTAGCCAAACGGTTTCATTCGCTTGCTAATAAGGGTGATAGTTTATTAATTACAGGAACAGATGAACATGGGCAAAAAATTGCTGATACAGCAAGAGCCCACGAAGTGAATGTTAGTCAGTTTGTTAATGATAGAGCAAAAGCATTTCAGACGCTATGGCCTCAACTGAATATTCAACCCAATATTTTTGTTCGAACAACAGAGTGCTTTCATTACAAAATTATTCAAGCTGTTTGGCGGACACTGTTTCAAAATGGTGATATTTACTTAGGTTTCTACCAAGGTAACTATTGTATAGGTTGCGAGCAGTTTTATAGTTCCTATGAGTTAGAAGATGGCTGTTGTCCTATTCATAAGGCCCCAACTCACAACACTAGTGAAGAAACCTACTTGTTTAAACTAGAATCATATCGACAGCAATTAATTGAACATTATCAACGCTATCCTAATTTTATAACACCCAATCACTACAGCCACTCAATTCTTGACTATTTGCAGCAAGGTCCACTGGAGGATCTATCTGTCTCACGAGTTAACAATGAATGGGGTATTAACGTTCCTCACAATCCCAAGCATACTATTTATGTGTGGATTGATGCATTATTTAGCTACCTTACTGCTTTGCAACGGGCTGGCTTCAATCAGGATGACTTGCAAAAAACAACTCACATTATTGGTAAAGATATTCTTAAGTTTCACGCTGTGTATTGGCCTATTTTCTTATTAGCTGCTAACTTACCCTTGCCTAAGCGGCTGGTTATTCATGGGTGGTGGACAATAAATGGCGAAAAAATATCAAAGTCTAATCCAGAGACCTTAGTCAGCCCTACCGACTTAACTGACCAATTAACCAAAGATGGTTTACGGTATGCGTTACTTCGACAAAAACCTCTAGCGAGAGACGGCAATATTGTTATTGATGAATTGAAGGACTTGATTAATGCTGACTTAGCTCATAGCTTTGCTAATTTAGTTAAGAGGAATCATACTTTAGTCATAAAGTACTTCTCTGGCGTGATTGATAGCAGTATTATCAATCAGCAGACTTTATCAAACACCAGTCAGTTTATAATAAACCACTGCGGCCAGATACTTAAAAAAATATTTGATCAATATAAAGCTTATGAATTTTATCAAGTCACTCTACTACTAAAAGGCCTTCTGGATAGTTGTAATCATTACTTCCATAAGCGTACACCTTGGGAAATAAATAAAGGAAAAGATCGGAATGAGGTAGCAGAGACTTGTTTAGTTACCTCAAACCTTATAAGACAACTCGCTATTGCTTTTTATCCGTTAACGCCTAATTTGTCTACATCTATTCTAGATGAGTTGGGTGATGATGTGAAAAGTTGCCAATGGCAGTCAAGGTTTCAAATTCAATCGATAGAGATTAATCATGCGCGAAGTCATTTCAGTAAATTATACCCTAAAAAAACTTTGTGAAAGGTATACCCGTCGCGAATCATTTTTAGGTTTTGTTATCATCGCTCCTCACCCCAATCACCTATTAATATAGGCTCATGGAACTTCGTCACTTGATGGCCTCACCTAAAAACCCTTCGCATTGGGTATATAATCAAAAAGTAGATTAATATTATATTCTGCTACTTTGTAATCTATCCTAAATCATCTAAAGTAGTTTGAAGAGATGCTCTTTATAGCGGTGCTTGTTAGTAAATTGCTTTTTTTGTTTTTAAGGATAGACTTTCTTTGTGAATAAAAAAGAATACACTAAGAAAATTAATTATTAATGTTGTATTTGTTTTTAATCTGTTGAACAAGCTTGTCATGAGTTTTTCTTCGTTCAATTCCCTGTTTTTTTATCTCTTCAGCTGTTCGCTGATGAGTGATTAGGTTGATGCCTAGTTTTTCTGTTGTAAAAGCATTGAGGTAGCCAAAGGCATCTAACGATATTTTTTCTTTCGCTTTATATGAATTTACTTGGTTGGCTCGTGGAGAGTGTTGTGGCTTGAAATTACCTTTCCTTCTTTCTTCAATAAACGATTGAGCCATATGTATTTTATGCTCTCTAAGTTCATATTGAAGCTGATTAATGAACTGCCCTCTAGTGCTTACTTCTTTTGGATGCTGTTTAACCCATAATGCAAGCGCTGACTCAGTGCGTACTCTTTGCTGGTCAGAGTATTTATTTTGTAGTATTTTTATTTCTTTTTTTAGTAGTTTAAGGTGACGGCTTTGGTAGTGAAATCCCTCTCTAAATACTGACTCACAAAAAGTACTGTTATGTTGGCTAAGCAGCTTTATTGTACGCTGGTTGTGATAACTTGGTTTGTTACTAGGTCGTGCTTGTTGGTTAGATGTTGAATTTAAGGTATTAGCTGATAAGGGTGTATTTTTTATTTTCATGAAATTATAGGGTAATTAGTCCATTTACTATATATAGTGATTGATAGACTATTTGTAATCAAAAATATTTACGTTTCTTTACATAGCGTATTGGCGAGTAGGTGTATTTGTCATACAATTCGATTTTTATACTCGGGTTTCAGCTTGAGCGAGTGTTTGGTAATTCATTCTTGATATTATTATATTGATAATAAAGTACTTTAGGAGAAAGTAGAATGAAAAAATGTACTTGGCTTTACTTCTTATATAGCCAAAGCAAATGTTATTTTAATGGTTAAATTTATTGAGCACATCAATGCAATAATCTGATAGTTTTATATTTTTTACTTCCCTAACTGCACAGTTTACTGCAGGTGCCAGTTTTTCATGTTTTTTATGTAAATAGTGGAATAAGGGAGTTGTTTGAAGTGGTGGTGTAAGCATTTTTATATCTTGGAATCCTAGCGATTGGATAGAATTTAATCCTATTAATCGATTGAGAATTGCAATATCGACTCGATTAGAATTCAACATATGAAGTGCTTGCTGATTAGTATTTACCAAGACAATATTAAAGCCTCGAGTATTATGTTCTGCTACTTTATAACCTATTCTAAAGCAAATACGGTAAGGCTTTACACTTTCCCAGCCTTTGACAGTAAACTGTTTTGTTTTACTAAATGCCATGTGCTCAGCAACAAGATAGGGTGTCGGTACTTTAATCAAGTTGGGGTATGCTAAATTGATATTGTCAATGCGAAACAGCTCGCCATCGGTGACTGATTGGTTAGTTAATACTAAAGATCTTTCGGCTGGCAGTCTTAAGAAATGGATGTTGATACCTAATTTTTTATAAGCCGTATGAATGATATCTTTTGCTGTATTGGTAAGAGGACTGTCATCGGTGACTTGTGTGATTATTAAGGTGTTGTTGCTGGCTGTGATAGGAATAAGATAGTTATATAATAATAGAAATATTATGGCTCTTATCATGTTATACCCTTCGCAATGGGTATGTGTGCCTAAACTGACTGATTATAACTATAGCAAACATATTATGATAATTGATAATGCCCCTTGTGAACCTGGTTTTTTTGCTTATATTGGCAGAAAGTCTCATTCTTATGTTATGTCCGTTGGAGTGACTATTATGTAATTACTGCTAAGTGTTAGAGGTAATTATGCGCTTATTGCTATTTGTAATAACTTTTGTATTGTTTACTCAATTATCTTTTACTACTGCTGGAACGCTTGAAACGATTGTTCTTGCTATAGAAGACTCAGGCAGTTTTCCCATTTATAGAAAGGCCGCAAGCCATTATACAGGAGAGCACCCAGGTTTTTTTATTGAGTTTATTCGAGAAATAGAAGCTGACTTAGGAGTCAATATCAATATTGTTAGAATGCCTTGGAAGCGTTGTTTAGCCAGTTTGCAAGAAGGGCGTGTAAATGCTGTGACATCAGCTAGTTATAAACCAGAACGAGAAAAAAGTGGTCGTTATCCTAAAAAATCCGGTCACTTGGATATTGGAAGAAGATTTAATACTTCGAGTTACTTTCTTTATTCGATAGAAGGGGCACCAGTACGTTGGGATGGAAATATTTTAGAAAATAAAAGTAACTTATCAGTCGGTGCTCAACGAGGCTTTTCAATAGTAGCAGATTTAAATAATTTAGGTATTAAAACGACAGAAGTTGATGACCCAGAGTCAGGTTTTATTATGTTGTTAAATAATCGACTGTCGGCTTTAGCTGTTCATGAAAATGTTGGACAAGTGTATGTGAGAAAGCATGATAATATTAAACAACTGTCTCCACCGCTAAAGACTAAACCTTATTTTTTAATATTATCCCACCAGCTTTATGCAAAGCATCCTGATTTCTCTGAAAAAATATGGGATACAGTTGAAAAGATAAGAAACTCAGAAAAGCTAGCAAAGATAAAAGATAAGTATTATTCTTTCGGTAGTTGGCCAGACTAAGCTGGTGTATTTGGAAGTTAATTCTTAATATTGCTATAATTTCAGTAAATCAACTATACCATATAGCCTTCATGAAAATAGCATATCCAATACTTTTTTTATAGCATTTGCATTGAGTAGTGGTATTGTTATAGCTGCAGACCACGTGGTTAGATTAACTAATGGTGAGTGGCCTCCTTATTTTTCAAAAGAACTTAAATACTTTGGCATTGTATCTAAAGTTATAGAAGATGCTTTTGCTGAACAAAGTATTAAAGTGCATTTTGGTTTTTTTTCCTTGGAAGAGAGGGTTAGAGTTTGCTAAAAACGGTTCGTGGGATGGGGCAGTTGGTTGGGCTAAAAGAAAGGAGCGTGAAAAATATTTTTATTATAGCGATCCAATTTATTACACTAAGTGGGTGTTTTTTCATCTAAAAGAAGTTGATTTTAATTGGCAACGTATAGATGATCTAAAGTCTTATCGAATTAGAGCAATGATAGGCAATAGTTTTACGCCATCATTTGATGCTGCAGAAAAAGCGGGTGATTTACTGGTTGAAAGAGTAGCCACTGAGAGTCAGAATATTAAAATGCTATTGATGAGAAGAATTGACACTTTTCCATTGGAACTGAATATTTGCTTTTATCTTATGCAGACAAAATATCGGCCAACAGAAGTAGTCAATATTACTTATCACCCTAAACCGCTTATGAGTGAGCCAAATTTTTTGTTATTAAATAAGAAAGCTGAAAAAAATAGGAATATTATGGTTCAGTTCAATAAGGGGTTAGCTGCACTGAAGAAGAGCGGAAAATATGACTTGTATTTTACAGAATTTCGACAGGGTAGGTTTTTTAATAACTGATGGGTGATTTCTTGTAAGTGTTTTCTAGAGTTTTGGATTAGAAAAGCTATTGTAATTGTTTATTTGGTATTGTGCTTTTTTGTGATGTATTAGTCTTCATTAATTGAATGCTGTTAAATGGGGGCTAATTAGATGTATATCGATTATATATTTCATCTAAAACACCATTTGACTGTATTTTTTTCAATGTTTCTTCAAATGCAGTTACATGATTCAAAGGTGATTTTTTTGAGAAGGCAGCATAGTGGTAGGCTGTTTTAAAAACACTAGGTAGCATTTTAATTTTATTAGTATAACCTTCTTTCTTTATACTGTATGCTAATCCAATATTATGATAGTAAATAAGTCTTCCTCTATTAGCTAACAGCTTGACAAACTGTGACGAGAGATTAAAACCACCATCATCAATAGTCAGCCCTCCCTGTGATTTTAAAAATCTAACGTCAGCTGTGCCAAATAGAGTAAGGATGGCACCGTTTTTACCTAAGCTTCTAATATCCTCAAAGTTTTGTATATTAATATTGTCATTGCTTTTTACGGCCATAATGTATTTCACAGAATACAAAGGTGTATCGACAAAATGATAAATTTTTTCTCGTTCAGGATTTCTAGAAAAACCAAGAAATATATCAAAGGCTCCTTTTTTCATATTGAGCTTTATTCGTTTGAATGGAAAGAATTTGTTATAACCAGAAAATTTGATATTCGAATTTTCTTTTGAAATCGCCTGCATGATTTCAACACATAGCCCTGTCATGACACCATTGTTCATAAAATATTTCGGTGCACTGTCTTGAGCCCCGGTTTTTAGCTCAAACGAAACACCAAAGCTGGAGTTCACGATGAGAGAAAGCGGCAAAGTGAACATGAGTCGATATTTTAATATGTTAACATTAAAAAACATAATTATGTCAAAGGCACTATTTTAAAGATATATGAGTTAATTTTAGTATTTATTGCTTACTTTGGAAGCAGTCGCATATGACCCCATCTATATCCTTCGCGAATGATTTTTAGGGTTTGTTGTCATCGCTCTTCACCCTAATCATTTATAAAAACATAAACTCATAGGGCTTCATCACTCGACGGCCGCCCCTAAAAGCCATTCGCTTTGGCTATATATAAGGATGCAAATGGTATTTAGGTCAGTGCTTTCTAGAGAATATTACTGGTATTAGACTTGTTGTCTTTAACTATACCTCGTAAGACTTATAATTAGCGGCCTTAAATCATAAATATCTAATTAAATAGAAAGTATCTAGCCAATGAAAAAAACAATAGCAATGATGTTAGCCTGTGTCGGTATAGCGGGGGCTCATGCCGAGTGGACGACGGTCCTTTGCTCAGGTGCTGACCGTTTAGAAAGGTTAGTAAATGAAGGTGGAAGCCAGGTGACGGCTTCTGGTCAGTGGGTGACAGACACTAATTTGATGGGCAGAGAGGTTCATTATTTTAGCCTCTCTCAAGCTGATCATGATTTACTTAAAAGCCAATGTCAGGCACAGTTGGCTAACGCAGAGCCATTACCTGTTTATTCGCAAAACAACTTGGGCTTTTTTAAAGTAAATTATTCAAATGGGGGTTATGGCTTTGAGCCAAGACATTATAACTCGCAAAGGATGCGAGATATTAATCATTATTTTAGGAGCTTATAATTACGAGCACTCCTAAAAATGCCCTTTTTTCGCGATAGCTACATTAGCTCCGTACTCAGGTCCTCATGTATTAATTATACACTGTGGCCTTCCGTGCGGTGCTGTCTTGCTCTCACAAAAAAATTGCTATTTTTAGACGCACTCTTAAGAATACCCTTATAGAGCACCCCTTAAATATAGACAGCCGCTAACTGAGTGTAGCGGCTGTCAACTCAACATTAATGTATCAACGCAAAGATATATACCCAAAGCGTAGGGTTTTTAGGGACGGCCGTCGAGCAGTGAAGCCCCATGAGCCTATAAGTAATAGGTGATTGGGGTGAGATGCGATGACAACAAACCCTAAAAATCATTCGCGAAGGGTATAGATTAAATACCCATGGCGCTAGAGGTACTTCGACGTGGGTCGGGGGCGCCGTAGAAAGTACCGTTTTTGATCATGATACTTTGAATGGCTCCCATCGCAGACTGTTGGCTCACTTTGTGTTCCATGCCTTCCAGTAACCGAATGGTGTCTGGACTGATGCCTTGCTCTATACGAATTTCATCGGGTAACCATTGATGGTGAATTCGTGGGGCGCTAACTGCTGCCAGAATATTCAGGTTATGGTCAATAACATTCATAATAACCTGTAAAGTAGTTGTAATAATTCTTGAGCCACCTGGGCTACCAGTCACCATAAAATTCTTGCCGTCTTTTTTCACAATAGTGGGTGACATGGAGCTCAGCATCCGTTTGTTTGGCTCAATTTTATTCGCTTCTCCACCAATTAGCCCATAAGCGTTGGGCACTCCAGGTTTAGCACTGAAATCATCCATTTCGTTATTCAGTAAGAAGCCGGCGCCATCTACTACAATACCAGAGCCATAACTGAAGTTGATGGTATAAGTGTTGGCTACTGCATTACCGAATCGATCAACAATAGAGAAGTGGGTGGTTTCGTTGCTTTCATAACCAGGAGGCGTACCTGGACTGATAGTTTTACTAGGGGTGGCTTTATTCAGGTTAATTTGGTCACGTAGCGTTTTTGCGTAACTCTTATCCGTTAAGCCTGCCACGGGTACCTTTACAAAGTCAGTGTCGCCTAAATATTTAGAGCGATCGGCATAAGCCCGCTTCATGGCCTCGGCCATTAAGTGGATAGTTTTAGCAGAGTTATGGCCATATTTGCCAATCGGGTATCCCTCTAAAATATTCAGGATTTGTACGACATGAGTACCTCCTGAGCTGGGGCTCGGCATCGAGTAAATATCATAACCACGATAGGTACCGTGTACTGGCTTACGGATTTCGGGTTGATAACCTTTTAGGTCATTATGGGTAATTAACCCGTTATGGCGTTTCATTTCAGCCACAATTAAGTCGGCAGTTTTGCCTTGATAGAACCCTTTACGGCCTTCTTTAGCAATACGCTTTAAGGTTTCGGCTAAATCTTTCTGCACTAAACGTTCGCCAGGCTGGTATGGCGTACCATTGGCTTTATAAAAAGCTTTTTTAGTCGCAGGCCATTTTTTCAACATAGCTGCTGCTTCAACGGTACCTTTAGTAAAGCGAGCAGGTACAATAAAACCATCTTCTGCTAGCTTGATTGCAGGGGCCAAGGCTCGCTCTCGTGAAATAGTCCCATGACGTTCAAGGGCCATTAATAATCCCGCGACCGTTCCTGGCACACCGGCTGCTAAATGCGTGAAGCGACTACGGTCGGTGACCACATTACCTTTACTGTCTTGGAACATTTTTTCACTGGCACCCGAAGGAGCTGTTTCCCGGTAGTCGATGGCTTCCACCATTTTTTTCTTGTCGTTGGAAATCAGCATAAAACCACCACCGCCAATATTACCCGACCGAGGCTGGGTAACGGCTAAAGCAAAACCCGCTGTAACCGCAGCGTCTATAGCATTACCTCCTTCAGCCAGCACCTGCTGGGCAACTTTGGTGGCTAATGTATGGCTAGTGACTACCATGCCTTTTTTAGCTTCAATCGGTACACTACGCTCACCTTCTATTATGGCTTGTTTGGCAGGAGGTGTTGCTGCACAGGCGGTAATAGATAAGGTTAAGGTGACAATCCCCCAGCGACAACGAGTCAGTTGTCGTTTGGTTGGAATAGATAAAAACTTTTGGATCATTGTTGTTATTCCTCTGGAAAGTGATTTCCATTTATGTGTTTTTTATAAATCGCTTGAAGTACAAATACACCTGCTTGACAGCGGTCATAAAATGCCACCATTTCACAGTTTCCAGGTATTGGCATTATTTGTAAACAAGGGTAAGAGGAAAGGTAGTGACAACTTGTTATATGGCATCTCTATTAGTGGTGCCCTGTAATTAGTTGCTTATAGTTACCGGTTATTAACTTATCACGAACTTAACTAATAATCGATAGGGATATAAGACGGCTTATTTTGGTTTTTTACTGTCTTATAATAGCTCCGTTTTTTCTAGTCACTCAATAAGAGTGCATTAGCCTGAGAAGCACCCAGGCTGTTAACAGGCCCTAGCCAGCACATAATGTAAAATACCCCCCTGTTGGTAATAGTGCAGTTCATCTAGGGTATCAATACGACAGCGGACATTAATGGTTTCAATCGACTGGTCTGGGCGCGAAATAACCACAGCTACTATTTGTTGAGGGGTAAGCCCAGCTTTAATCCCAGTAATATTGATAGTTTCTTCCCCCGTCAGTTGCAGGCTGGCTCGGCTGACACCTTGTTCAAACTGTAGTGGTAATACCCCCATTCCAATTAAGTTTGAGCGATGAATCCGCTCAAAGCTTTCTGCAATGACAGCTTTAACACCTAATAAGCGGGTGCCTTTGGCGGCCCAGTCACGGCTTGAGCCTGTTCCATACTCTTTACCAGCAATGACCACTAAAGGAATGCCCCGAGACTGATAACGCATGGCTGCATCGTAAATGGGTTGTTGTTCTCCTGTAATCACATCTAGGGTATAGCCACCTTCAATGCCAGGGACCATTTCATTACGAATCCGGATATTGGCAAAGGTGCCACGCATCATTACTTCATGATTGCCCCGACGAGAGCCGTAGGAATTAAAATCTTTGGGCTCAACACCCTGGCTTTGTAAATATTCTCCAGCAGGGCTATCCGATTTAATGACCCCAGCAGGTGAAATATGGTCGGTAGTGACTGAGTCTCCCAGTAAGGCGAGCATACGGGCTCCTTCTATATCTGACTGTTGAGGCTCTGCATATGGGCCTTCAAAAAAAGGCGGGTGGCGAATATAGGTAGACTGGCTATCCCAATTAAAAATGTCTCCTTTGGGAGCACTCAGCTGTTGCCAGTCTTGTGTGCCATCAAATACGGCTTGGTATTCCTGTTGAAACAGGCTTTGTGATACATGAGTCTGTAGCTGTTGTATTTCATGCTGGGTTGGCCAGATATCTTTTAAATAGATGGGGGTGCCTTGACTATCTTCTCCAATTGGGTCGGTGGTTAAATTAATGCGCAAGGTGCCTGCTAGCGCATAGGCAACAACGAGTGGCGGTGAAGCCAGCCAATTCGCTTTTACCTGGGGATGTACGCGGCCTTCGAAATTACGGTTGCCAGATAATATTGAGCAGACATGTAAGTCGGCCTGTTGAATGGCTTGACTGATAGGCGCGGGTAGGGGGCCTGAGTTGCCAATGCAGGTGGTGCAGCCATAGCCCACTAAGTTAAAGCCTAACTGATCGAGTGCAGTTTGTAAGCCAGAGGCAGCAAGATACTCACTGACCACTTTCGACCCCGGCGCTAAGGAGGTTTTTACCCAAGGCTTGACGGTCATACCTTTTTCCAGGGCCTTTTTCGCAACTAGTCCTGCTCCTAGCATCACCGCCGGGTTAGAGGTATTGGTACAGGAAGTAATTGCCGCAATGACCACATCACCATCCGTTAACTGATAGTCAGCAACGTTGGTTTTGCTGGGCTCCGTTCGTCCAGCCAGCTCTAATGTTGCTTGCAAGGTTTGCGCAGCTTGTTTTAAAGCAACGCGGTCTTGAGGACGTTTGGGGCCTGCCAGACTTGCTTCGACAGTGGCTAAGTCAAGGCTCAATTGACTGCTATATAACGGGGGAGGCATATCATCTGTCCGCCATAACCCCTGGGTTTTGGCATAAGCTTCCACCAGTGCAATGGTGGCTGCTGGGCGGCCACTAAGTGTAAGATAATTAAGGGTTTCCTGGTCTATAGGGAAAAAACCACAAGTAGCCCCATATTCGGGTGCCATATTAGCAAGGGTGGCTCGGTCAGCCAGTGGCAGCTGACTAAGTCCTGCGCCATAAAATTCTACAAACTTGCCAACCACACCTTCTTGGCGAAGCAACTGAGTAACGGTTAAGACTAAATCAGTGGCGGTAATCCCTTCTTGAAGTTGACCCGTTAATTCAAACCCCACCACTTCAGGAATCAGCATCGAAATAGGCTGCCCCAGCATGGCTGCTTCTGCTTCAATACCACCGACTCCCCAGCCTAACACACCTAGCCCATTAATCATGGTGGTATGACTGTCAGTGCCGACTAATGTATCTGGGTAAACATAATGATCTTGCCCCACCTTGCATTGCCAAACCGTTTGGGCCAGGTACTCTAAATTGACTTGGTGGCAAATACCGGTGCCAGGAGGAACAACACGAAAGTTACTGAATGCCTGTTGCCCCCACTTTAAGAACTGGTAGCGCTCCTGGTTTCTTGTCATTTCCAGTACAACATTGTCGTGAAAAGCAGAGGTATCACCAAAGTGGTCGACCATTACTGAGTGATCAATTACCAGGTCGACAGGAATCAATGGATTGATGGCCTGGGGGTTACCTTGCTTAGCCTGCACCGCCTGGCGCATGGTAGCTAAGTCAACCACGGCAGGAACCCCAGTAAAGTCTTGCATTAGTACCCGAGCAGGGCGAAAAGCTATCTCTTGACTGGCTCGGCGTTGACTAAGCCAACCCAGCAAGGCCTGAATATCAGCTGTGGTGACTGATTGGCTATCTTCAAAGCGGAGCAAGTTCTCCAGCAGTACTTTGAGTGAGAAGGGTAACTGGCTAACATCGCCAACCCCTTCTTGATGGAGTGCATGAAGGTCATAGTAAAGGTATTTATGATCGCCAACGACAAGCTCGCGGCGTGTGTTCAGGCTATCGTGTCCTACCTTCATGAGCTAGGTCCTCAATGGCATTCAATATAGTCGTTAGCTAACTATAGAAGAAGATGCCTGGTGTTTCAGATGCGCATCAAGTTCAGTAAAACCCCCGATATGTTGCTGGCCGATAAATACCTGGGGAACCGTGGCAACAGGCTTACCAATCGTTTTTTCTAAGTCTGCTTGGCTGATACCTGCTTCATGAATATCAATGTACTTGTAGTTAAGGGCTTTGATTTCACAGAGCTCTTTAGCACGACGACAGTAACCGCAACCAGGACGACCAAAAATAGTAATACGCTGCATGGTGTTTAACTCCAAAACTGTGTTTGATTCCGAAATTTGTAAGCAAGTAGATATTTATAGTTTCTGTTAATGGTTGAACTTCAGCTAATTGTAATGATCTATCTTTGTGATTAATTTTGCTCATCAGTAGTTGGCATGGCTATTCAGGCATTGAAGATTAGGGTATAACCCCTACAAGCAACTGAGCAAACATCAGCAGTGGGCAAGTGAACAGCACAATACATAATAAAGCCCCCAGCTGAATAAAACAGATTGAGCCCGTTGGGATACAGCCCAGCTAGAAAGCAACTAATTCATTTGGAAATAAAGTGGCATAGATAGAGAGTGGCTTAATGAGTAAGCAGGCTGAAAAGAGAGTGTGAATGAAGCGCTGGTTTTTTAGACTTATACTATTAGTGGTGTGTTTAGCGGTGGCAGGTTTTTTCATTACTGATGCTACACCGCCTTTTGCGACAAATCAAAACAGCACATTAACCATTAAGCAGTTAACTAAGGCAAACGCACCTGTTTACTTAGCCAATGAGAAATTATATCAAGTAACAATATTACCTACAGAAGCGACAGCTGTATTAAATCATGGGGTAGCCAAGGTGCAGCGCTTATTTCCATTTTTAACGGGAATCAAGGCTGACTACCTGCAAAATAAGGTACAGTTACAAGGCGTTGTTAACGTACTTGGTCGCTACTTAACCTTATCATTTGAGGTTGAGCCAACACCAGAGGTACCAAAACTAACCGCACTGAAAGTGGGCCCTATTCCTATTCCTCAAACAGTAACAGATTGGGGAATTGGGCAGGCGCAACAGCACCCTCGTACACAACAGCTGCTGTCAATTTATCAAACCATTGAACAAGTCAACGTATCACCTACGCAAATTGTCGTGAAATATCAGTCAGGTAAGGTGGTATCAGGGATTAACCAGCAGAGCCGAGAATTATTGTTTAGCGCTGAGCAGCAGCAACAAATTGGTTATTACTTAACGGCTATTTATGTGTTTGCCTCTCAACAGCAAGGGGTGCGTTTACCCGATTTTTGGAAGCTGTTTCAATACCTAACGGAGCAGGCACGGCAACAAGTACGACAAGGGGCTTCTGCAGTAGCACAAAACCAGGCAATCTTGACTGCTTTGGCCTTGTATCAATCGTCATTTCCGACTGGCGATTACCTGGCTAATAAAGCGCTGCGAAATGAACGCCGCCGGATTTTTTATGTGCATCGACGTAAAGATTTAGCCAGGCACTTCAGTTTTTCAGCGGCTATTGCTTTATATGCCGGTAATGAAGTATCAGATACACTAGGGTTATGGAAAGAGCTGGATGATGCGAAAAATGGCTCAGGGTTCAGCTTTTACGATCTAGCGGCTGATCGTGCGGGTATTCAGTTTGCTGCTTATGCGACTAAAGATGAGCAAACAGCCAAAGCCGTACAACAAAAAATAGTCAATACAACAGCTGACGCGTTAATTCCTCGTTTAAGTCAATTACCTGAAGGGATGACAGAAAGCCAGTTTAAGCGACGGTATCAAAACCCTGACAGTCAGGGCTATCTGCAGTTGGTGAAACAAATTGATCAAAGGATACAAGCTAGCCAGCTATATCAATAAATACAAAATACAGTTAATGTGATTTTTTCAAGCTATCCTCTACATTAGTCATCACCCTCTTTGGGCTGCAGTGCTGGGTATTGAGCTTGAATTTAGGTCTTAGGCAAAAAATAGCAACCACTATTTTAGTAGTAACGGTTGTGCTGCTGTTGATTAGTGGGTCACTGTATTATATTAATAGCCAGCAGGCACTCACCCAGGCGATTAAGCATCACTTAGCAACTACTCTGACTATTCAAGCTGCCAGGCTGAATCAGGTTATTCAACAGCATCAAGAGCGCCTGGCATTACTCACCAGTCGAACCCAGCTACGACTGTCTTTACATGACCACTTAAAAAAGCCAAACCCTGCCGCACTGGCTAAAGTCACTAAAATTTTAATTGATGCTAAAAAAGCTATTCCGGATTTTCGGGGGATTATGGTGCTCTCACTACAGGGAGAGGTGCTTGCCGCAACAGAGCCCGGCCTGTTAGATACTGACTTCAGCCGTTTACATCTACCGATGCCGACGCCACACATGCTGGTAAGAGTGGTTGTTACCCCGCAAAACCAAAAGCAATTGCACATTGTTAGCCCTCTCGTCTTGGAAAATAAAGAACTAGGTCGGTTAGTGGTGATAGCTGGTTTGGAAAGTATTCAGGCTATTGTGACTGGCATGATAGGACTAGGGCTGTCTGAAGAGACGATTATTAGCTATCAAGCTGAAGAAGGACAAATTGAGTCTATTTTACCCGTACGCTTTGCTAATCAACTGCAGCCGTTCCAGCTTAAGATTAATCCGTTTAAGTTGATAAAGGCAGGTCAAGCCTCAGAGCTACTGGAATTAACCGACTATCAAGGGCATCAAGTATTTGCTTATGTCACTGCTTTTTCCAAAATTGGCTGGGGAATGACGCTGAAAATTGATAAAGCTGAAGCCCTGGCTCCTCTGGCTAGGCAGCGTAACTTTATGATAATTGCCTTATTCGTTTCGGCTTTTGTTACCATTTTATTTGCAGTTTTCCTTGCGACCAGTATCACTCGTCCCATTAATAGCTTAACTCAAGTAGCTGTCATGATTGCTAATGGGGATTTAAGCCAACGTATTCATAGCTTTACCAATGATGAGCTAGGGGTGTTGGCTAGGGCATTTAATCAAATGGCAGATAAGCTGATTGCTGCGAATGAGTTGCTTGAAGAACGAGTCAGAAATAAAACGCGAGACTTAGCGGAAACGAATGAAAAGCTGCTTCTAGCAAATAGCCAGTTAGAGCGTATCTCTAGGCTAGATGGTTTGACTGAAATTGCTAACCGGCGTGCCTTTGACCAGGCATTAGCGCAAGAATGGAATCGTTGTCAGCGAGAAGAAAAAAGGTTGGCTTTGATTCTATTGGATGTTGATTTATTTAAAAACTACAATGACAAGCTTGGTCATTTAGCGGGTGATCAGTGCCTAAAGCAAATTGCTAATGAAATTGAAAGTACTGGTCGGCGCCCTGGAGATCTGACTGCTCGCTATGGCGGTGAGGAGTTTGTTGTGTTGCTGCCCAATACGGATAGTACCCATGCCCATTTGGTGGCTAAGAAAATCCAACAACAAATAAAGTCACTGGCAATTTGTCACCCAGACTCTGTTACAGGGTATGTGACATTAAGCATGGGAATTGCTGCTTGTATCCCTAATCGAGAGCTACAACCAGCAGATTTAATTGACCAAGCTGATCAGGCGCTTTA
Source organism: Spartinivicinus poritis (assembly GCF_028858535.1). Taxonomy (NCBI): domain Bacteria; kingdom Pseudomonadati; phylum Pseudomonadota; class Gammaproteobacteria; order Oceanospirillales; family Zooshikellaceae; genus Spartinivicinus; species Spartinivicinus poritis. The sequence goes on along the minus strand of NZ_JAPMOU010000039.1, from coordinate 21,788 downwards.
CCAAGCAAAGCAACAGGGGCGTAATCAAATTGTTGAGTACACGCCAGCTGATGACTAGTTAGCAGCTGACTGGCTCATTAACCGATATGTCTGCAGTTTATCCAATAACCAGCCTTTGGTTTTCATTGCAGGCTTACCAGGGCACTGGATTTTTAAGGGTTGTCCTGTTTTAGCACTTCTGCTGGCTGCTAAGACAATAAACTCTTCAGCATTGCTGATATCGTCTTTAAAAAGCCCATGCTTACGTTCTATATAATCAAGCATAGCGGCTGGCTGATATAGTTTACCATTATACAAAAAGCGGCAGTGAGTATCCTTCACCTGTTGTTTTAAATAGCTCACTTCATTGGCAAGTTGCTCTGATGCCTGGGTTGGGCTAACCAATGCAAACATTGAAGCCACCAATAAGACCCAGCCATTAATCATACTGTTCCATCCAAGTTGTCTAACCACTCCAAACAATCTAACCATTCCAAGTTATCTAACCATTCAAGCAATTTAATAAAACGGCGCAATTCTAGCGCCCCACGCGCAAACGTCAACAGATCTTCATAAGATTAGTTTACGCAACGTGTAAAGAGTTGCATTGTGTTGAGCTAAATGTGCTATTTAGCCAGTCTGTCATATCGGTATACACTTGCTGAAAGTTAATTTCATTAAACATCTCATGGCGGCCACCTACATAAATGGCTTCGGTGACTTGCTTGATACCGGCAGTACGTAAGGCACTTGCCAGACACTTCAAGCGCTTGCCTGCACTGATAGGGTCATCTCGACCACCCAGCACATAGATGGGTAAGTCTGAGCGTATCGACTTTAAGTTATTTACCTGGTTAATGCGTTGGAGTGCTTGAAACAAATCAACCCACAGTTGTGGTGTACTGATAAAACCACACAATGGGTCAGCAATATAGGCTGCTACTTGTTGGCTATCTCGACTAAGCCAGTCATGATTTGTATGGTGTGGTGAAATACGGCGATTGAAGCGACCAAATACCAGCTGATCAATTAGACGACTGGGGGTGTTTGCTCCTAGGCGCCAGCACTCAAATTGAGCAATCCAGCGGCTGACAGTAAATTTCAAGGCTAAGTCATGATTTGAGCCAGATAAAATCACTGCGTGAATAGCCCGACTATGGGTCAGTAAAAAATCCTGGGCAAGATAAGAGCCCATACTGTGTCCTATGAGTGTAATAGGCAAGTCGCCAAACGTTTTAATCGCCCAGGCTTGAACAGATGACACATCGCTGATGAGATAATCCCAGCCATTGCAGTCACCGAAATGGCCGAGCTGGGCTTGCTGGCCTGTTTTGCCATGCCCCCGTTGATCATGAGCTATAACAATAAAGTGTTGCTGGTTGAGCCACTCTGCTAGCCGTTGGTAGCGGCTGCAATGTTCCGCTAATCCATGAAGAATATGAACAATACCTTTAGCCGGGTAACTGGGCTGCCAATAGCGAAGATACAAGCGACAACCTGTGACTGGTAACCAGTGACTATTGATTGGCTGATCAAGTTTTACATCTGTTGTGTTTTCCATAAGCGATGCAACAGTAGGGTTCATCCTGCAAGCCTTGACGTTTTAAAAGATAATACTTGTTAATTTACGCTATGGTTTTAAGCTAATTCGTTGGACTTCATTAAATTGAGATGTTAAAAAAAACGCTCGTTTGAAACTGGGTTCAGCTTAAGCCTTTACTGAGTAAAAAACAAGCCAGGCTGAGGCAGCTTTGAAGCTGCCAAACCACTACACTTGGAGGGTGTCGCAAAAGGCATTTTTAGGTTCCTCGCCCCTGTGTGAAGAGGGATTGGTTTAAGCCCTTTTGCGACAGCTTCCTTGATAGGGGGTGATAGTGGAATTGATCCTGGTAATAGGTAATAACAAAAATAGTATTCAGCAGTTAAACCGCTGTTGAATTAGTAAAACTTTAGGAGCTTATTCAATGACTGTGGACTTCTGGAAGGACAAATATCCAACAGGGATTCCCCGTGAAATTTCAACGGGAGAGTACACTTCCATTCTGGATGTGTTTGAAGCATCCTGTAAGAAGTTCGGTGATTTACCCGCTTTTTCTAATCTTGGGCAAGTATTAACCTATCGCCAGCTGGATCAGCTCAGTAGCCAATTTGCAGCTTACTTACAAAGTGAAACGGACTTAAAACCTGGTGACCGTATTGCTATTCAAATGCCGAATATACTGCAGTTTCCTATTGCTACATTTGGTGCGTTACGGGCGGGGTTAATTGTAGTGAATACGAATCCGCTTTATACCGAGCGGGAAATGGAGCATCAGTTTAATGACTCTGGTGCGAAGGCGCTTGTGGTATTAGCCAATATGGCTCACTTAGCGGAAGATGTAGTGCCCAAAACCCAAATTAAGCATGTCATTGTTACTCAGGTCGGTGATATGTTGCCTTTGCTAAAGCGCGTAGTGGTGAACTGTGCAGTCAAATACTTGAAAAAAATGGTACCCAGCTATTATCTCCCTCAGGCGGTAGGGTTTCTTGAGGTATTAAACAAAGGGAAGCACCACCGGCTACAACCTCATAAAGCGAATTGTGATGATGTAGCAATTTTACAATACACCGGTGGTACAACAGGTGTTGCCAAAGGGGCCATGCTGACCCATCAAAATATTGTAGCCAATATGTTTCAGTGCAAGGCGATTACCTGCCATATTTTGGAAGAGGGTAAGGAAACCGTCATAGCCCCTTTACCGCTTTACCATATTTATGCCTTTACCTTTCACTGTATGGTGGGGTTATTTTTAGGTTTGCACAATGTGCTCATTACCAACCCCCGTGATTTACCTGGTTTTATTGATACCTTAGAAAAACAGCCGTTTACAGTATTTGTTGGTTTAAACACATTATTTGTTGGTTTGATGAATAATGAGCGGTTTCGCCAGTTGGATTTTCAACCACTCAAGCTGACCTTATCAGGGGGGATGGCTTTACAGTTAGATACCGCTAATCGTTGGGAACAGCTGACGGGTTGTAAAATCTGTGAAGGGTATGGAATGACTGAAACGTCACCTGTCGTCAGTACCAACCCATTGCCTGATGTTAGATTGGGTTCTATTGGTATGCCGATTCCCTCAACTGAGATTAAGTTGTGTGATGATGAAGGTAATGATATTCCCTTTCATGAAACCGGTGAACTGTGTGTACGAGGTCCACAGGTGATGAAAGGTTATTGGAATCGGCCAGAAGAAACTGCCAAAGTGCTGTCTGAAGATGGCTGGTTAAAAACGGGTGATATTGCCACAGTGGACGAGCAGGGTTATATCAAAATTGTGGATCGTAAAAAGGATATGATTGTCGTCTCTGGGTTTAATGTATACCCCAATGAATTAGAGGACGAGCTAGCCACGCATCCCGATGTGGTGCAATGTGCGGCGATTGGTGTGCCTAGTGAAAAAACGGGTGAATCGATAAAAATGTTTGTAGTTAGCAAAAACCCTAATTTAACCCAGGAAGAATTAGTTAATTATTTAAAAGAGCGAGTCACTGGCTATAAAGTGCCGAGAGTGTTTGAGTTTCGGGATGAACTACCTACGACAAATGTAGGGAAAATATTACGTCGCGAACTCAGAGATCAAGAATTATCAAAGTTGAAAAAGGCGAGTTAAAAAGTACTTCAAATCAAACCCCCTCTTACAAAGAAACTGTCGCAAAAGTACTTCAAATCAAGTCCCTTCTCCCCTGCGGGGAGAAGGGCTTGCTTACTACTGTAAAGCAAGCGATAGCAACTTTAATTGAAATAAAGAGTGCTGGCTGTACCGCGTAGCGGTGGCTTTAAAGTAATCTCACCCTCAGCTCAGCCCTCTCCCAGAGGGAGAGGGAGCTAAAATGCCTTTTGCGACAATTTGTTTGATATAAAGAGGCTGTCGTGAAAACTGATTCCCCCCTTTAAAAAAGGGGGCTAGGGGGGATTTAAAGAGACCAGAACTTTTGAACCATCTCCGTCTTATTTGTATGTAAAAATCCCCCTCAATCCCCCTTTTTCAAAGGGGGAAGCTAGTGGTCCATGCGTAAAGTTGGGTAACAGTCTTCAAAGCCATTTATTTTCTGGCAAGGCGCTTTTTCGCAGGCATAGTGGGCCTACGTCAAGAAAAAGTAACACAGCCAGAGGATAAATGGAGAAGAAGCTGTTACCTTATTTTGCACATGGGCCACTAGATTGTGCTCCAAAGTCTTTTGCCATGTATTACCCTTTCCTTTTAGAATACGCCTCTTTTGTGTTTGAAGGTGAAGTGTGTGGTCTCTATTGGTGAATTAAAAAAACAAATCAACCGCTGTATGCTGAAGGATCGTTTCCCATTGCAGCGGGCTTTGCAACAACAATTCAAACACAAAGACTCAGCCAAACTGGCTCAACTGGCAGAAAAAGTGGCAGTATCCTGTCAACAGGTAGCCGCTCGACACGCGGGCTTGTCGAAGCCTGAGTACGATGATGCCTTACCTATTGCCCAAAAGCGGGAAGAAATTGCCAAGGCAATTGAGGCGAACCAGGTGATAGTGATCGCGGGTGAAACTGGCTCAGGGAAAACCACCCAGTTGCCGAAAATATGTTTGGAGCTAGGTCGGGGGGTATACGGCACCATTGGTCATACCCAGCCTCGTCGCTTGGCGGCGCGCTCAGTGGCCAGTCGGATCAGCGAAGAGCTTAACAGTGAACTAGGCCAGCAGGTAGGCTATCAGGTGCGTTTTACTGATCAAGTCAGTGATAACACCTTAATTAAGTTAATGACCGATGGTATTTTGTTGGCCGAAATACAACAGGATCGTTTTTTAAATCAGTACGACACGTTAATTATTGATGAAGCCCATGAACGCAGTTTAAATATCGACTTTTTATTAGGCTATTTAAAGCATATTTTACCCAAGCGCCCAGACTTAAAGCTGATTATTACCTCGGCGACCATTGATGTTGAACGGTTTTCCCGTCATTTTGATAATGCACCTGTTATAGAAGTTTCTGGGCGTACTTACCCCGTTGAAGTCTGTTATCGCCCGTTAACCGAAATAAATGAAGATGACGAAGAGGCCAGTAAAGAGCAGGATATTAGTATTCAGCAGGGTATTGCTAATGTCTTAACTGAAATTGAGCATCAAGAGCGGCAAGAGAAATATGTTGGTAGTAATGATGTGTTGGTATTTTTAAGTGGTGAACGAGAAATTCGCGAAACAGCCCATTTTTTACGTAAATGCCAGTTTCGAGACACCGAAATCCTGCCTTTATATGCACGACTAAGTGCAGCAGAACAGCAACGGATTTTCCAATCCCATCGTGGTCGCCGGGTTATTTTAGCCACCAATGTGGCGGAAACATCTTTAACCGTACCTGGTATTAAATATGTGATTGATCCAGGGTTTGCCCGTATTAGCCGTTACAGTTATCGCTCAAAAGTGCAGCGGCTGCCAATTGAGGCTGTTTCCCAGGCCAGTGCTAACCAGCGGAAAGGGCGTTGTGGTCGGGTCAGTGATGGAGTGTGCTTCCGCTTATATTCAGAAGAAGATTTTTTAGGGCGACCAGAATTTACCGACGCAGAAATTTTACGGACTAACCTAGCTGCTGTTATTTTACAAATGCTGAAATTACGGCTGGGGGAAATTACGGATTTTCCCTTTGTTGACCCGCCTGACCCCCGTTTTATTAAAGATGGTTTTCGATTACTCCATGAGTTAGGGGCGGTTTCTCAGCAAAATACATTAACCCCTGTTGGTCATCAGCTTAGCCAGCTGCCGATTGATCCCCGGTTAGGTCGGATGTTATTAGCTGCGGGAAAAAATCGAGCCCTAAATGAAGTATTGGTGATTGTCAGTGCGTTGGGGGTTCAAGACCCACGGGAGCGACCCGTCGAAAAACAGCAGGCTGCTGATCAAGCGCATAATGAATTTAAAGATGATGATTCAGACTTTATGAGTGTGTTGAATTTATGGCAGTTTTACGAGGAGCAACGCCAAGAGCTAAGTCAAAATCAGTTAAGAAAACTCTGTAAAAAGCGCTTTTTATCCTTTATGCGAATGCGGGAGTGGCGGGATTTACACCGGCAATTAATGTTAGCCTGTAAGCAGCTCAATCTGTCATTTAATCAAGAACCCGCAGCGTATGCCTCTATTCATCAGTCGTTATTGGCTGGTTTATTGAGTCATTTAGGTAATAAAACGGAGCAAAGTGAATATTTAGGCGCACGCAATAAAAAGTTTCATATTTTCCCTGGCTCGGCACTCTTTAAAAAGCAGCCAAAATGGTTAATAACGGCTGAACTAGTAGAAACCTCGAAGCTTTATGCGCGAATGAATGCCAAAATTGATCCTGTCTGGGTTGAGCCATTTGCTAAGCATTTAGTCAAAATACAACACTTTGAACCTCATTGGGAAAAGCGTCGCCAACAAGTGGTGGGCTTTGAGCAGGTGTCTTTGTTCGGTTTGGTGATTGTACCAAAACGAAAAGTGGATTTTGGCAAAATTGACCCAGATGCTGCGCGGGAAATTTTTATTCAAAGTGGATTAGTAGAAGGTGAGTTATACACTAAAGGTCAGTTTTTCCAGCATAATTTACAACAGCTGGAAGCTGTCGATGAATTAGAAGCCAAAGCACGAAGGCGAGATATTTTAGTTGAACCTGAAGTGCTGGCTGAATTTTATCGAGAGAGAATACCTCTCTGGGTGCACAGTGGCCGACAATTTGAACAGTGGCGACAAAAAGCCGAGAAGAAAAATCCACAACTGTTGTGGTTAACCAAAGAGTATTTAATGCAGCATGATGCTGCCCATATTACCGAAGCAGCATTTCCTGACCAGTTTGAATGGCAAGGCATTAGTTTACCGCTCAGCTATCAATTTGATCCTGCCAGAGAAGATGATGGTGTGAGCATTGAAGTGCCTGTATCGTTATTAAGACAATTGCCTAAATACCGGTTAGAGTGGTTGGTACCTGGGTTACTATACGACAAGTGTGTGGCATTAGTCCGAGGGTTGCCAAAAGCGGTTCGAAAGAACTTTGTCCCGGTACCGGATTATGTCAAAGCGGCCATGGAACAAATGACGCCGAGTGATGAGCCGTTAACCCAACTATTGGGTGAACGATTATTTCGTATGGCAGGTACCCGGATTGCAGCAGAAAGCTGGCAAATTGAAAACCTTGAACCCCATTTTTTAATGAATATTAAAGTGCTGGCTGATGATGGCGCATTACTGGGAGAAGGGCGTGACTTAATTGAGTTACAACAGCGCTTTGCTGACCAGCTGGAATCTGGTGTACAACAAGTGGCGGATAGCAGCTTTGAACGAACTGGCTTAATTGAGTGGGACGTTGCTGAGATACCTCTGTTATTGGAGCAACAGCGGGGTGGGGTGGTGATCAAAGCTTATCCTGCTTTGGTCGATGAAGGAAAAACCGTTGGCTTAACTTTATTTAGCTCTGAAAGTTGGGCTAGGCATATCCATCAGCTAGGTTTAACCCGGCTGGCAGTTTTAAGGCTGGCAGGCCAGCTCAATTATTTTGCTAAAAATACCCCTGACTGGCGTCAGCTGGCCATGTATGCAGTGAATTTACTGAATAAACAAGAACTGCAAACGGAGTTACAGTTTGCGGCAGTTAAAGCCTGCTTGCCTGAAGATAGTAAACGCTGGCCAAGGGACGCTGTTGCTTTTGAGCAATGGATTCAACAGATTAAGCAGGAGTTGGAAGGGTGTTTTAAACAGCTTACTGATTGCGTGACCACTGTTTTAGATTTATATCAGCAAATTCAACGCCGTTTAAAAGGCACTATTCAACTATCAATGGCACGCTCATTAGCAGATGTGAAGGCGCAATTACAACAGCTCGTGTATAAAGGTTTTATCAAAGATACCCCGCTTGTCAGGCTATTGGAATATCCTCGCTATCTACAGGCTATATTAATTCGTCTGGATAAACTAGGCCAACAACAGGCTAAGGACAGAGCCAGTACTGAAGAGTTACAAAACCTTTGGGAGCAATACCAGCAAAAAGCAGATGACCTGTCCAGCCAGAAAATAATGAACCCTGAATTAGAAGCGTATCGCTGGTTACTCGAAGAGTATCGAGTATCACTGTTTGCTCAAGTATTAAAGACCAAGGTGCCGGTTTCAGCTAAAAGGTTAAGAAAACATTGGGAATTGGTGTGTTCATAGGAACACACCACTAACAACCATTCGAGAAGGGGATATTTTGAGGTAGCTAGGCTTATGGGCTATACAATAAGGAGAAACCAGTGAAGTAAGATGGAGTTTATTTTGATCAATATAATGCTAACGCTTGATCATTTATTGATAGTCACCAGTCAACACTTTACATCATATGTAAAAACCATAACCCTGTTTTTAATAATATCAAGCGTGTACGTGTTAGGGCTAGTAGCCACAACAATATGTGCTGCAAAAACATTTACCTTTATTACCGAAGAGCAACCTCCATATGCTGGTTCAAATATGAAGGATTTGGGTTGGGCGTGGGTTGTGGCTAAAACGGCTGTCGAGTCTCAAGGGTATACAGCAGAGCTGCGAATTGAACCTTGGGCCAGAGCACTTGAAGACTCTAAACAAGGTATATCAGATGTTTTGTTTTTAGCATTTTGGACAGAAGAAAGATTGCAGTGGTATGAATATACAGTGCCTATTGCTCAAATAGAATCAGGTTTATTTAAACTACAAGAGAGAAAAGATCTTATTTATAACGGCGACCTTAAAGTATTAAAGCCTTATCAAATTGGTGTTTGCCGGGGCTGTGCTGTTGCTGATGAGTTTGATCAGGCTGATTACTTAAATAAAGCAATTCAAAAAAATACCGAAAACAGCTTAAAGATGCTATTTATGAAACGTCTTGATTTTGTTGCTGCTAACCGACCAACAGCTGAAATTTTACTTAAAAAATTGGAGTCGAGTTTTACAGGGATTAACAACAAAATTATTTTTATGAAACCTGCTCTACAAGTTAATGACTTGTTGGTTGGAATTTCAAAAAAAGCGCCTGACTATAAAAAGAAATTAAGAGACTTTAACAGGGGAATGAAACAGTTATTCCTTGATGGCACCTATCATAAAATTCAAAAACAATATGGGTTTAAGCAATAATACATTTTTCGCAAATGATTAGTCCACAGTATTAGGCATATAATATACTCAATGCAATAGACTAACCATTCGTTTTGGCTATATATTTAATAAGCTCTGTGGTCTTTCATGGTTTTTTCTATCCAATTTTTATAGGCATGAACACCCGTATAAAAGTTGCCTGAGTCAGGGTTGCCACATCCTCCTCCAACAAAGCTGGCAATACCGATTAGTTTATCCATACCATTTTCATTGATAACCAGCGGCCCACCACTGTCGCCATTACAAGGCCCAGCGTCAGGAGTGGTCACAGAGTTAACACAAAGGCTATTGTTAGGAAAGACATAATTATTAGTGATATATTGCGTGTAAGCAGGCAAACTATTTATTTCGCTGTTTAACTCGTCATAAGCAGAAGAAATCTTTTCTAATTTTTCATTTAATAACTCGTAGTCACTAGCAATGGCTTCTTTTTCTTTTTTATGTTTTTTAAATGCTACAATGTCATTAGCCTTCAATGCGAGTACTTGTTGTTCTTCAACCTTAGTATTATTGTCAACTAAGTTGTTAATATCGAGTGTTAACAGGTGTTTAATGGTATGTAAACTATTTAAATTTTGCTTGGCCAGAGGCAGTTCGTTTGTTGCTTCTTGAACTTGTTGTTGAAACTGAGGTAAAAACCGTGTTTTACAAACCTGAGCAGTGTTAACCTCTACAGTTAGTTTTTCTAGCCAAGGATAACTGACAGCTTCTTGAACCGTTTCTTCAACTTCTGCTTTATGCCCCTTGTACTCAAATGGTTTGGTATCTTTTTGCTCACTTTTAGCGAGTCCCCATCCATATAGGGTGGACTCAGTACCTGAAATAGGTACATGATCTGATAATTGTAATAATGGTGTCTGAGGGGCAGCAAGGTCTTTCAATCTTATAAGTGCAATATCATTTTCAAGGTTGCCTAAGTGTCTCCAAGGGCTTTCATCATCAAAATACTTAGGGTGAAGTATAACGCGATCTACTTTTCGAGTTTGTATAGCCTTTTTCTTCGTTTCATCATCTAAGTCATCAAGATCGTTTATGCCAATAGCGACTTCAATTTCAGTCGGCGCTGTTGTATTAACGCAGTGAGCAGCAGTCAATACCCAGTCATGGGCAATTAACATTCCTCCACAAAATTGACGATCATTTGCAGGCAGCTCCCCAGTAGCTAATAAAGCAACCATCCAGGCTGGGCTATCACTTTTATCGACAATGGAACCATTGACAATGGCTTGGCTTGGAGCACTAATGGTACTCAATAATGATAAAGTGAGTAATTTTGCTTTAAATGTGCTCTTATTATTTATTAAGTTGTTTTTGATTAACAAAATATAGTACCCGTTAGTTAACTTATAAAAATAATAACTAATTAATAAAAATATTTTAAATAGTTAGTACCCCAAAGTGTTGCTTAAATTTTGAATTTGTTGAATAAGTACTTACACCTAGTGGTGTGTATGTGAATCACCAACGTATTTTATACATAACTACTAGCTTTGCTGTCGAATAAGCAAATCAACTACTGTATTAAACTTGTCTTATTTATTCATGCTGTGAAAATGTATAGACAATATATTTCAGGGAGGTATTTATAAAAATCATACTCAAAAGTACAGAATTATGATTAACGGTCAAAATTTGTTTAAGTGGTTTGGTAGAATGCTGGTTGCAATTGACTATTTAGGAGCAGTTGATTTATTGAGAAAGCAGCTATTGGTAAGGGAAGGTTATGTAGTGAAGGTTAAAAGGGCTTCCGGCCAAAGAAAGGCTCTCGCCGAAAACCCCTATAACGATTACAGGGTGCTAAAATTTGAACAAATAATCAACAAGTAAGCTGTTGTAATGTGATCTGGTTTAGAAAAATTGTGTCAATAGTTGGCAATATGCGGTGAATACTCCTGGAGGTATGAGCTGGGGGGGATTGCCTCACATCAAAGAGTGTTGCCTATGTAAACCGCATCAGGCTTGCTAAATGTTATTTGACACTCTATGGGCCGGTAAGCAATAAGTTATTTGAGAGGAATCTGCCATCGGAAGAAGAGTGGCTAGGGGGAAAGGGGTTACTATAAATTTATATAAAAGATTAAAATTTTATGACGCTACTGCCTGCTTGGTAACAGGGTGAAAATCCAAATACTGCTGAAGAATTAATAGAAAAATCAGCGACAAGTAAACACTAAAAATTATCTCAATAGTCACTTTTACTTAATTATTGCTACACATCAATGGGTTTACTTATACTTCTGTCATATTGCTGTTTACAAAGTGCCTCAAAAGCCTGATACAATCAGGCTTTTGCAAGGTGTGGGCAGGAACATGAAGACGCAAGACTTATTAAGGCTTTCAGATGACGAATTCACCACAGCTGTGGAGTTAATGAAAGCTGATGAATGTGAACGCCATGCACAACATCTGTCTACCCTACTTGGCGGGCCAATTTTTGAACAGCTGTTTATGGATGTGTTTGACTCTTTATCCAAAGGTCCCCGGAGCGAAGAGCAGTTAATGGGGGTTCACTCTGTTGTGGCTGACCACTTCCCTAACGTTGACTTTGAAGATGATGCCTTGGGCAGGCTTTCAACGTTAGTACTCATAGCTGTATTTAAACGAACCAACAAGTTTGACTTACTTGGGTGCTTTTAATGGAATGGGGTAACTGTTATCGATCTGCTGCTAACTAAACTATATGTTTAGCACATTGCTATACAACAAGTGGCTAGGTGATATCACTCTGATAGTTAGGTGATCCATACGCAACATAGGGCAACACACGATTCTCCTTATTGATCACTATTACCTTTAAAATAAAAGTAAATACTTTAAAAGTAAGTATTTGTACGTAAGTTTACTCGTTGATGTTGAAAATGCATGTTACGCTAAAGTAATATGCAGCTATGGAAGAGCTACCAATAATTTATCATAAAAAATAATATTTTCACTTTAGTTTTCATTAATCAGTAGATGGTATGATGAATAGACCTCTCGACGAACACCCTTTTAATCATAAAGGGCAGTTTATATGTTTAAGTGTGTTTTTAATTACTTGGATAGCTGACTCATTTGTATTTCAGCTTACAACTTTCTACTCACAATATATACCTATATGGTTTCGTATAATAATTTTTATATTAACTATTTTATCTGTAGTATTGATAATCAGGTCTGCAATTTTTGCATTTCCAGAAAATCAAGATGTAGATAGTGTTATTTCTCATGGTGTGTTCAACTACCTGAGACATCCAATGTATTTTTCATGTATTATTTTATATTTAGGCCTTTCACTATCTACAGCTTCATTAATTGCACTGTTCTTAATCTTACCAATATTCGTATTCTATAACCAAATTGCTGATTATGAAGAAAGTAGCCTAGCTAAAAGGTTGGGGAATCCGTATCTTGTATATAAACAACGATCCAGTAGATGGTTACCAAAAAAAGTGAAAAATAATATTGATAGCTAGTAACCGAAGTTGAATATAATTGCGTTAGGAGTTCTCCCTTTATTTGTATTTAACCAAAATTCACCATTATTTAGCATAACTGCATCAGGGGTTTTGCTTTGATTGCTACTTTTCCAAATAAAGGAGTCAGCACCTGCTATTTGAGATATGAAAATCAGTAAAAAGCTAATATTGATGTATTTGCTTCTCATTTACTCCGCTCCAAACGTAAATACATCAATTGGACATTCTTTTAAAGCATTGATTCCATTAAAGCAAAATCAACTAAATAGACCATCCTAACATTTAGAGCTAAACAATTAATCGACCTAATTGTAGACAAGACAGACCTTTCAAAAGCTCTGGCAGCGATGAAAAACTGAAATACATCAGTCAATGAGCTGTGTCAAGAATTGAAAATTACCAGGCCTGCGCTGTATAGTTATGTTGGCCCTAATGATTCACTAAGAGATAATGGTAAAAAAGTAGTTTAGATAAACTAAATGACTGGGGTGAAGGCAATTAAATGCTCCTGCAGTAATTGCATTTCTACCATCCGTGGTAGTCAGCGACGGTAACAAAGCCCTTGTGCCCTAGGGGTATAAAAATAATTCGCGAAGAGTATAAGTAATTAATTCCAAGTAAATGATTGCTTTATGAAGATATTGATGATACTTAATCGTGCTAGTCAACTTGATGTTGAGCATAAATATACATCCTGTAAACCGCTTGCACATATTAATGAATTGTGTAAAACCAACCCTGGAGTGATTAATCCTCATTCAGCTGAATTTAATGGCGAAGTGCTTGCTTCTACTGTTTATATAGAAGCTAAAAAGCTTCAGGATCCTATAAATTTCTTACTTGTCATCAATGAAGTGTTAAAAAATGCAACTTTATTGCTACCATATGATTTTAGTCAAGATAGCTTGATGGACATCAAGCACTATATCTCAAAAAATATAGTCTGTAAGCTGCATCGAGATGAACGGGAACATATGTCTGAGTTTCTTAGCTCTGAAAGGCTTCATGTGATTGCAGCTAAATTAGTATATATTCAAGATTTTTATAGTGGTAGTGGTGATGTGAGGGGTTTTAGGGCGCTTGAAATGTTCAGTATGGTTAATTTTTTTCACCAATATTTGCATGGTGACAATATTAAGGAAACTGACCCTACCCAGCCGACATCATTGGACTGGGAGGTATTCGATGAGGTCTTATCAGATCATTAACGTTAAATACAGTATCTAGTTGGCCAGCTTTGTAATACTAAACGAAGGGCGTTAACTTCACCTTGGTTAATACTGCTTGCTATATAATCAAAGTGTCGGATATGATCCTTGATAATTACTACCTCTGATTGTCATTATTGGTAGTATTTGGAAGGGCTATAGTGGGAATAGGCTGGAAATTGAACACCTAGTGGGCCATGCGCAAAATAAGGTAACAGTCTTCAGTAAAAATATGGCATATATAGATAGGTTAGAATGACGTTTACAAATAATTAGCGCTTATAAATGGTGGATGTTAATTTGTATGGCATAATGTTACTACTGCATATCCTTGCAGCAACTATATGGACGGGTGGGCATATAGTGCTTGCAGTCGTTGTGTTACCGAAAGTATTGAAAAATCGGTCGCCAGAGCAACTATTGGACTTTGAATCGGTATACGAAAAAATAGGAATGCCTGCCTTAATAATCCAAGTAGCAACAGGTATATGGTTAGCATTTAATTTGGTACCGAAGTTTAGTCTTTGGTTCGATTTATCTAATCCGGTATCAAAGGTCATTCTGGCAAAACTAACCCTACTGGGATTAACAGTAGGTTTTGCATTAGATGCAAGGTTTAGAGTTATTCCTTCTCTCAATAGTGATTCATTAGTTGATATGGCATGGCATATTATTCCGGTTACAATATTTTCAATTTTATTTGTTGTTGTGGGTGTTTCATTTAAAACAGGATGGCTGTATTGAAATGATCAGGTAAGAGCTGGTATCCAGCCAACAATTTCCTCTCTGTCCTCATAAATTGCTGCTCCGCTCTTAAGCGGGTCTCACTACAGCCACTTGTCCTGCTAACTGCGGTTATCGAAGGGTTTTGAACAAGCTGTAGGTGGTGTGGGTGGGCGATAGAGCTGTGAGCAGCACTGAGAATATTGCTTTTGAGTAGTTTATGTACTAAAAGTTAAATGAATAGTTCATACGTTTATTCATGTAGAATTAAGAGTATTTAATGAGACAATAAATTGTAGGAATAGCAAAATAAATAATAAAAAATATGTAATAATAAAAGTACTCTTATATAACAATACTGCGGACAGTTTTATAGGTGTTGTATGTTAGTGTTTACGGGGGGAGTGCTCTACTCTCATATACTTTATTGCAAGATAGCCTGAGGCTTAACATGCAATAAACTCCTCCTTCCTATGGTACATGGCCTGTAGAGCAATGTTTTATAATTCAAAAACTGTCTACAGTATTGATAACTAGCTAAAACTAAAATAGCAACTTTTAATTAAAAATATTGCGCGATATGGTCACGTAATTCGAAAAGTGAACAGGGAGGTTAATAATAAATAAAACTGTCATTAGGTAACTATTGTGAAATTAAAATATATTGCACTTTCTGTTGCAGTTGCAAATAGCTATTTATATTCTCCAATTATCTTTTCAGCATGCTCAAATACTATGCCAGCAAATGGAGAGAGTGTTTCCTGTACAGGCACCACTACAGTAAACGATACCAATATTGCAGATATCACCAACTCTAATGTTACTTTTGTAATAGAGTCAGGTGCTACTGTTGAAAATACTGGCACAATGGGTAATGGCATTGAGGTCAGTGGAGCTGGGCTTGATAATATTAGTATTATCAATAGGGGGACCATTATCAGAACAAATGGTGCAGGAAATGCCACAATGAATGAAGGTAATGCAGTTAAAACAACATCATCTGTTACAAACCTTTCTTTCTCGAATGAAGGAATAATTAGGGTTGAAGGAGGAGGAAACTCCGGCTATGAAGGAGTAGTTGTTAGAGGAACTGGGATAATGGCAAATAACTCAGGAACAATAATCGTAAATGACTCAAGTAGCGGAGATGCAATTCTTGTATTAGGAGATAATTCTGTATTTAATAACAGTGGTAACATAACAGGCACAGACTCTCCAGCTAAACCTATTTTTGGGGTCACCTTTGATGGTAAAGATTCAGTATTTAACAATACGGGTACTGTATCATTAACTACAGATACAGGTGAGGCAGTTAATATCGGCTTTGGTGTAACAGCAGACGGGGCAACACTAAATAATTCAGGAACTATAGAAATAAAAGATAACGTACCGGGTTTTGCTGATGGATTTGGTGACGTTATCATAATAAGAAATATGGGTGGCGACTCCTTTTTTATAAATAACATGCCTAATGGAATAATTTCACATGAAACAAATGGGGATGCGATTATAGTTGATGATAACGTTAATATTTCTAGAGAATTTATTAATAACCAAGGTATGATTCAAGGAAATATAACTTTAAATTTAGGTGATGATAGTATAGATAATACTGGCACTATCACTGGGAATGTAAGCCTTGGTGATGGTAACGACAGTTTTACCAATAACGGTACAACCACAGGCGATGTTGATACTGGCGCTGGCAACGATACACTGATCAATAATGCCAACTCAACGATTACAGGCAATGTTGATCTAGGTGATGGCGATAATAGCTTTACCAATAGTGGAACCACCACCGGTGATGTTAGTGCAGGTACTGGCAACGATACACTAATCAATAATTCCAACTTAACAATTACAGGCAATGTTGATCTAGGCGATGGCGATAATAGCTTTACCAATAGCGGCACCACTACTGGTGATGTGACTACAGGTACTGGCAACGATACGTTAATTAATAATGCAAATTCAACGATCGCAGGCAATATTGCCCTTGGCGATGGCAATAATAACTTTACCAATAGCGGAACCACTACCGGTAATGTGACTACAGGTACTGGTGCCGATACATTAATCAATAATGCCAACTCGACGATTACTGGGAATATTACCTTAGGCGATGGTGATGATACTTTTAACGAAAGTGGCACGATACGAAATAGTAATGTGGATTTAGGGCTAGGGACAGATAGAATGACAGTCTTTTCCACTGCTTTACTAGAAAACATCACCGCATTGGATGGTGGAGATGATGCTTCATCAGGTGATGGCGCGGTAGACCAGTTAATTTTTGATGGTTGGCAAGGCACAGTGCCACTAGTGAATAACTGGGAAAACATTACCTTTACTAATAGCGCCATTGGTAACCTCGGTGGTTCACGCACTATTACAACAGAACAGTTTACCATTAATAATAGCGCTACCATCATTGCAATAGGTAGCAGCCCTGGCGCCTATACTGTCACAGGTAATGTAGTCAATAATGGTACTTTAACCTTGGGTGATGTTGAAGCAAATGACACATTTACTGTTGGTGGCAATTACAGTGGCACAGGACAACTGGTCTTAGACACGGTTTTGGCAGGCGATGGAGCAGCATCTGATCTGTTAATTGTTAATGGCAGTAGTAGTGGGGCAACGAGTTTAACTATTCAAAATGCTGGTGGAACAGGTGCTGAAACTATTGGTGATGGAATATTAGTTGTTCAAGTCGATGGAGTAAGTACAGCCAGTAGTTTTACTTTAGCAAATGACTATCTTATAGGCGGTGCATACGAATATAATTTATTTTTCCAAAACCAAGCCGGTACTGATCAAAACTGGTATTTACGCTCTGTTGGAATACGGCAAGAAGCTCCCATTTATAAGTCCATTCCTGTCGTCATGGGACGTTTTATTTGGGATAGTATTGGCAGTTTCCATGAGAGAGATACTTATGATGTGATGAATGCTCGCCATGGAAGAGTGGTAAATAGAGAACATGATAATAAACCGCGAACCGGCTGGGCGAGGGTTTACAGCAATAATTATAAGTTTCGCTTTGATAAAGCAAATGATTTTGATGCAGATTGGTCTGGATTTCAGGCAGGCTTAGATCTCTATCGATATTATGACAAAGATCGGCTTCAATCTGCTAGAGCTGGTGCATACATTGGTAGTGGTACATTTGATGAAAAAGTTGATGGATTAAATGACCAAAAAATCGGTGATGTGGATATGACAAGCTATTCCGTTGGTCTGTATACCACTGTTATTAGTGATGAAGGTTGGTACTTAGATGGCATAGTACAGTTATCAACTTATGAGTTTGACTCAAAGTCGATAAGTAATGTAAAAGGTGATACAGATGGGAAAGGATTAGTTGCCTCGATAGAATATGGTCATCCTATTGTTGTGACAGAAGATGAGAAAACCATTATTGAGCCACAAGTACAGCTCGCTTATCAACGACTCGATTTTGATAAATTTGATGATGAGTTAAACAATACAAAAATTGCAGAAATAGATATCAAAGATCAAAATAAAGTATTACTTCGTGCAGGAATAAGAGCTGAGCAATCAATTGCTTATGATCAAGCTTCTCTTGCGCATAATCAGAAGAATATTAAGCTTTATACAGAAGCAAATTTATATAAAGAATGGGGCAACGACATAGAGGTTAAGTTGAATGATACTAAAACCACCCTGGATCCAGGTGATATTTGGTATGGTTTAGGTTTGGGCGTGATTGGAGAAGTAACAGAAAATAGCTCAACATTTGCTAATGTAGAATGGCAGCGTGACTTAGATGGTGAAAACCACCGAGGTATTAAAGGTGAAATAGGTATTCGTGTCTTATGGTAGATCAAACTATCTACTGAGTTAGAATGCTTACACCTTGCAAATGAATCAATTAAGGTTTTGCTACATACTAAGTTTTTTAAGCCTCAATCTCATACCAAATACAACTCGTGAATCTCTTTCTACTCAGTAGAGATACTCATTAATTCAAAGTGCCTTGGTCAAACATTATACATGGCAAAAGGGTTGGACCTATCGGTTAGTTTCTGTCAGAATGCAGATCATTTAGTGTGTCTTACCACTGTTGATTAATAGCTAAACCTTTAAGAATGAAGTATATAATTTCAATTGTATTTACACTGTTTTTGTCGGGTTGTGCATCCAATTTGTATGTGTATGAAAGTGAAAAAGTACAGTCTCCAGCTATTGAAAAAATTAAAGTATTTATTACTAACCCTGAAATTGGAAAACCTTATGACATCTTAGTTGGATCAGGTATATACGAAATTACAAATGATAGGGAGAATTCAAATAAGCTTACTTTAAAGCCAAGCTCCAGAAATGCTATGTGTGGTAATCCTTTAATAGCATCATTTGTAACCTTTGGTTTAGTGCCTGTCAGTTTGCCATCTTTCATTGAATTCACATACACAATAGAAACACAGTCATCAAGAGCCGAATATCGACACAACATAGAACTCTATACAAGGGTTTCTATATGGGAGTGGCTTCTAAAGCCCACAGCAAAAAACGAAACAGAGGTTATGTCTGAAGCACTCGCTAAATCACAGAGAATGATTACTAAACCTGGAAAAAGTAGGAATTGGGTTTGGTAATTGAGAGTATTTAGTGCTATTAGCTAATTCTTACTTCAGTGTTAATGACTTTTTATTTGTCATATTAATGCATATTGTGCCTGGAATTTTTGTAGCACGCTATCTGCTTAGTAACAAAATAGTTGCTATAATTAAGCGGCATGAGGCGTATGTGAACTCTGAGAAAATGCGAAAAATAGCAAGCAATAAAATTAATTGGATGAAGACTTAGTAGGGTAAGAGAGGGAATCTAGCTGGTTTTCCACACCACCCTTACTAAAGTGATACTCGTTAATAGTCAACTTAGTAGAAATAATGACAGAAATTAGTTGCAAGTTTAAGTTTGAATGCCCTAAGAAATGGGATGAGTTAGTTGTTACCGATAAAGATGGGGTACGGTTTTGTAGTCATTGTAAAAGTCGCGTATTTATGGCAAATGACCAAAAAGAACTGGATGAATACACGGCAAATGGAGAGTGCGTAGCTATTGAAATGGAATATGTAATGTTAGGGAGGCCTGAAGGAGTACCTTATGTAGAATACTCGCTTTTTATTCATAAGCAGAAAATTTCTGGGAAAAAATTGTATGCGCTAAGAGATGCTATATTACCGAGTAGCTCCCTTTTTGAAGTCAGCCAGCAATTCAATATGAAGCCAGGTAAAGTTGAAGATATTGATGAACAGCATGCAATGAAACTAGAAGCAGAATTAACCAAGTTAGAAATTAAGTGTGAAATTCAAGCTAAAAATAGTTAACAAGATCATGGCAGCTTATGGCAGAGTTATACCAAACCATGGCAGATAAAAAGAGAGGCTGAGAATCTCGGTATGAAGGTTAAAATTAAAGTGTAATCAGATAAATACTAGTATATAGCTAGTTCTTACATTAAGTTTGGTGTGTTGCACAGGTAATAGTATTTAAATAATGAATAAAAATAGAAAAATTAATAAAGTTGACGAAAGTTTTGAGGCTTATAGTAAAACGAAAAATATAATTAATCACTTATATGAATGGAAACTAGTTTTAGAGGATAAAGTGAGGTCAAACCCAAAAGACGTTATATCTCATGGTTTAATTAGCGAACTAGAATTAGCCATAAATAGACTTGAATTACTTTCTGGAACGAAAATTTTTAGTTCAAAAGCTAAAATACAGTGCCTTAATTCAACTCCCGATGATTACAATTACAGACTTATGTGTGAGCGGGGTTATAAAAACCGAGAAAAATGGCGTGATGCAAAAGATGGAAACAAAATGATAGAGGTAAAATCTGGAACTTATGTAATTAACAGCTAGTTTAGCTCTTCTAAAGTTGCCCCCCAAAAAAAACCGGTTAATTTTTTGCATAAAAAACAACCGGTTTGTGCTAATAAAGTCAATAGCTTAATCATCTGCTACACAGGCAACCTTTTAGCAGCGGACCTTATCCTTTCCACAATTTAACCCCATGGTTATATTGTCGCTTTTGGATCGCATTGGCTTTTTTGTAGGCTTCGGAGGGTTTAGCCCTCTCTTTTTTAGGTAAAGGTTTTGACCATTCTTCTGTTTCAGCGGGAAATGCCCCGATTTCTTGGCGAAGGACTCGCTCGCAAAACCGAAAAGCAATATATTTACCAAAGTAAAAATCTTTAAACCGTTGCCAATAATAATGGCCGTTGCCTTCACGGCGGCGAGCTTCTTCCCTTTGCTGGTAGTACTCTTCTCGCTCAATTTTACCCACTCGGGGTTCTGGTATCGCATCAGGGCCTTCTTCCATAAAAGTACGGATACATTCCCACTGCATCAGCCCATTGACTTCAGTACCCACTGGGATTTGCCAGATCACCATGACATTGCCAGGTTTATCGGGGTCAGGAATCCCCATCATCAGCAGCACCTGACGGGTGAAAGTACTATCACTGGCAGCCGTGGTGGTCGTTATCCAGGCATGAAAGGATTCCCAAGGGATATAATACATTTGGCCACTATCGGCCATCCAGGCCACTTCACGTCGTTGGCGATTAAACCGAGTAGGGGGATACTTAGAGCGTTTATGTTTAAAGCTTAATAAATTAGGCCAGAGGACTGTACCAAGCGTAAAAAAACTGATAAATAAATGAGCTCCTATAAAAAAAACTACTAGAAATAAAAAATCATCTAGATACATGCTATCACCCAAGAAAAAATAAAAAAATACAAATATAGGTGATAAATGCAGTGGACTGTAAAAATATAGCCATTTCCATGGCCATTAATGGACTACCAGTACCAATATCTAAATGGGTTGAGTTTTTTTGCCAAATCAATCTTAGCCAGTCACTAGGGCGTTGCCC
Organism: Spartinivicinus poritis; assembly: GCF_028858535.1. Classification (NCBI taxonomy): domain Bacteria; kingdom Pseudomonadati; phylum Pseudomonadota; class Gammaproteobacteria; order Oceanospirillales; family Zooshikellaceae; genus Spartinivicinus; species Spartinivicinus poritis. The sequence continues at coordinate 362 of NZ_JAPMOU010000039.1, read as the reverse complement.
AGTAAATAATGGCATGGGAGATAAATTCAGTGCTTCTGCCCCAGTTTGTTGTTGGCGGGTGCCAAATATATTGTCTGTATTTTCTCTCACAGCTTAGATTCCATTAAAGCTAGGGTTAACGGGATTGGAAAGGTCGTTGTATTACCGGGTAAAGTGTCATTTTCATCAAGTGTATAGGCTAATTCTTCATTATTATCATGGATGTTAATTGAATAACGTAAGTAGTTTTTGTCATGTTTTAACGGAGCAAAAGCTAAGTCAGGTCGGTAATACAGAGTAATATAAAACTTTTCCTAATTATCATCATGCCTAAGCTATATTTAGTAGCTTACCTGGTAGCGGAGGTGTTCTCAGCGCTACAA